>NZ_JBMDKF010000024.1:0-95278 GCF_057809575.1 Azospirillum sp. FG154
GAGCAAAGGCCGAAAGTGGGGCGAAAAAACCGCTTGTCCATAACGGATACTCTAATCTTTGATTTATCCTAAGGGCTTGTCGCCATGCCGCTTCCCGAACCGCCGCTGCTTGTCATCACCGACCGGAGCCAAGCGGCCCTGCCGCTGCCCGATCTGGCTGACGCCCTGTTCGCGCGGGGCGCGCGGTGGCTGTCGCTTCGGGACAAGGATATGGAGGAGGGGGAGCGGGCGGCGCTGGCCCGCCTGTTGGTGGCGCGCGCGCGGCCCTGGTCGGCGTTGGTCACGCTGCACGGCGATCCGGCGCTGGCCCTGGCGGTCGGGGCGGCGGGCGCGCATCTGCCCGATGGCGGCGATGTGGCGCGCGCGCGGGCGTTGCTGGGGCCGGGGGCGCTGATCGGCGCGTCGGCCCATGACAGGGCGGGGGTAGCGCGGGCGGCGGCGCTGGGCGCCGATTACGCCACGTTGTCGCCGATCTTCGCCTCGGCCAGCAAGCCCGGCTATGGTCCGCTGATTGGGGCGGATGGGCTGGCGTCCGTCGTCTCCGAGTCGCGGCTTCCCATCGTCGCGCTGGGGGGCGTGGAAAGCGCCGCCGCGCTGGTCCAATGCCGAAAAGCGGGGGCGGCGGGGGCGGCGGTGATGGGGCTGGCGATGCGCGATCCCCCGGCGGTCGCCGCCTTGCTGAGCGCGGCTTCGCTGGGTTGATTTCACGCGAAAAGGCTGGATTTTCCAAGCCCGCCAAGGGGATGGCGGCGCCTGAAGGCGCGGATTCTTGCCCGGACCGGGTTCGGCACAACGGCCACACCCTTCGGAAAAATCAACAAAACGTAAGAACAGACAAGTTTTACCCGCTTCCAACAGCTTGAAAATTACACGATAGTATCGTTGTGCAGTGCGGTGACAAAGGCGCATGCTGAAAGTTGGGGCTTTCGGGATATTCCGAAAGGCTGCTCGTTGGAGGGTTCGCATGGAATCGGCCGTGGGTGTGGGGATGATCGAGGGTGTGTTCGGCGAAACGTCGCGAGCGACGGATCACCGCGTAGCCTCCGTTGTCGCGCTGGAGCCGGTTGTGGACGCCTCCTCCTGGATCGTCGAGTTTGGCGTCGGCGCGCCGTTGCCGCCGTCGGGCGCGTCCATCGGCCCGGAACGGTTGGGCGGCAAGGGGGCCGGTCTGGTCGCCATGGCGCGGTTGGGCGTGCCGGTTCCCCCCGGCTTCACCATCACGACCGAGGTCGGTCGGCGGATGCAGGCGGCGCAGGGCGACGCGCAGCGCGTCCTTCCAGCCTTCGAGGCGCGGTTGGCCGAGGCGTTGCGCGCGCTGGAAACCCGCGCGGGCGCGCGCTTTGGCGGGTTGGACGCGCCGTTGCTGCTGGCGGTGCGCTCCGGCGCGCAGGCGTCGATGCCGGGCATGATGGACACGGTGCTGAATCTGGGGCTGAACGACCGCACGGTGGACGCGCTGGCGGCGCGCCACGGCGACGCCCGTTTCGCCTATGACTGCTACCGTCGCTTGATCCAAACCTACGCGCCGGTGGTGCTGGGCGTGCCGGGCCGGGTGTTCGACCAGTTGTTGGACGATCACAAGGACGCGCGCGGTCTGGTCCGCGACGCCGATCTCACGGCGGACGACTGGCGGCTCCTGCTGCCGCTCTATCAACAGGCGGTGTTCGACCATTGCGGCCAGCCCTTTCCGCAGGATCCGGCGGAGCAGTTGCGGGCGGCGGTCGCGGCGGTGTTCCGGTCCTGGATGAATCCGCGCGCCGTGGCCTACCGCAGTTTGCACGGCATCCCCGACAGTTGGGGAACGGCGGTGACGGTGCAGGCGATGGCCTTTGGCAACCGGGGCGAGGATTCCGGTTCCGGCGTGCTGTTCACCCGCGATCCCTCGACCGGCGAGCCGGGGCTGTGCGGCGAGTTTCTCGCCAACGCGCAGGGCGAAGACGTGGTGTCGGGAATCCGCGACCCCGATCCGTTGATGGCGCGCCGCGACGCGAACGGGGCCATTCTGCCGGGCCGCTCGATGGAAACCCATCTGCCCGCCGTGTTCGCCGCGTTGCAAGCGGTGTCGGCCCGGTTGGAGCGCGCCTTCGGCGACATGCAGGACATTGAATTCACGGTGGAATCCGGGCGGCTGTACATCCTGCAAACCCGCGCGGGCAAGCGGTCCAGCGCCGCCGCCGTGCGCATCGTCGTGGATTTGGCCCAGGAGGGCATCATCACCCGCCGCGCGGCGGTGGAGCGCGTCGATCCGCAGGCGCTGGACGAGCTGCTGCGCCCGGTTCTGGCCCCGGACGTGGCGGCGACCGCCATCGCCAACGGTCTGGCGGCCTCGCCGGGGGCGGTGACGGGCCGCGTGGTCTTCACCGGCGACGAGGCGGTGCGCTTGGCGCAAACCGGCGTTCCGGTCATTCTGTGCCGCCCGGAAACCCTGCCGGACGACATTCGCGGGATGCAGGCGTCGGTCGGGATCGTCACCGCGCGCGGCGGCTTCACCAGCCACGCCGCCACGGTGGCGCGCGGCCTGGGCCGTCCCTGCGTGGCGGGCGCCCGCGCCTTGCGCATCGAGCCGGAGCAAGGCCGGATGACCGTCGGGGACATCACCATCCGCAGCGGCGACCTTCTGACCATCGACGGCGGCAGTGGCGCGGTCCTGCTGGGCGCGGCCCCCTTCCTGCTCCCCCCCGCCGACGGCGCGGTCGCCCGTTTGCTGGAATGGGGCCAGGAGGAAAGCCGCCGCGCCGACGATCAGGCCCGCATCCGCGCCTGATGGGGCGGAAAAATCGCGCTTCCGGGTTGACGGCGCTCCCCCGCTGTGCGGCAGGATGGCGTCGTCTTCCTTGCCGAGTGGCGTGATGTTCCGAAAATTCGTCTATCTTCTGGCCTTGGCGCAGGAGCGTCATTTCGGACGCGCGGCGGAGCGCTGCCACGTCGCCCAACCGACCCTGTCCAACGCCATCCGCCAGCTTGAGGCCGACCTGAACGTGCCCATCGTCGAGCGTGGGCAGAAATTCGGCGGCTTCACGCCGGAAGGGCTGAAGGTGCTGGATTACGCCCGCCGCATCGTCGCCGAACGGGACAATCTGCATCACGAGTTGCAGGCGCTGGCGCAGGGGGTGTCCGGTCATCTGCGGCTTGGGGCGATCCCGACGGCGCTGCCGGTCATCCCGCAGCTTTTGCCCCCCTTCGCCGCGCGGTTCCCCCACATCCGGGCGAGCGTCACCTCGCTGAGTTCGCGGGAGATTCAGCGCGGGCTGGACGAATTCACCCTGGACGCCGCCGTCACCTATTTGGACAACGAGCCGCTGAACAACGTCCGCACCCTGCCGCTCTATTCCGAACGCTATTACCTGTTGGCCCAACGCGCCCATCTGGACGCGGCGACCCTCGCCCAAGGGGCCATGTCTTGGGAGGCGGCGGCGGGGTTGCGGTTGTGCCTGCTGTCGCCCGACATGCAGAACCGGCGGATCGCCGAAACCGCCTTTCGCATGACCGGGCGGGCGGTGGAGCCGGTGTTGGAAACCAACTCCATCGTCACGCTCTACACCATCGTGCGCGGCGGCCATTGCGCCAGCGTGGTGCCGGGCCAGCTTCTGACCTGCGTTCCGCCGCGCCCGGATCTGGTGGCCCTGCCGCTGGTCGAACCGGATGTGAGCTACGTCGTCGGGCTGGCTTACGCCGACCGCGATCCGCCGCCGCAACTGGCCAAGGCGCTGGCCGTGGCGCTGGCCGACGACGACATCGGCCAGCGCGTCGCCATCGCCACCGCCGCCGCCTTGACGCCTTGGCGGCTGGCGTTGGCGTGATAGCCAAACCCTATCACGCCATCAGCAAATCCAATTTGCTGGGAGGCTCCGCAATCCGGCATGCTCCCATCCCGTGACCGCAGGGAGAATCCGACGTGAGCGTCTGTCCGCCGTGGAGCGCCGAGCGCGCCATGTCCATCGTCGCCGAGCACATGCAACAGCGCGGCGCCCTGTTGCCGATCCTGCACGCGTTGCAAGAGACGTTCGGCTGCATCGACGATGCGGCGATTCCCCTGCTGGCCGGGGCGCTGAACCTGTCGCGGGCCGACGTTCATGGCGTGGTCAGCTTCTATCATGATTTCCGCCGGACCCGTCCGGGCCGCCATGTCGTGAAGATGTGCCGGGCGGAAGCCTGCCAGGCGATGGGGGCGGACGCGCTGCTCGACCACGCGCGGCGGAGCTTGTCGATTGATGCGCATGGAACGACGGCGGACGGCGTGTTTTCCCTGGAGCCGGTCTTTTGTCTGGGCAATTGCGCCCTGTCCCCCGCCGTGATGATCGACGGGGTTTTGCATGGCCGCGTCGGGCCGGAGCGTTTCGACGCGCTGACGGCGGATTTGCGGGCGCAGGATCAGGCGGAGGACGCGCGATGAGCCATCGTCTGACCACCCTTTACGTGCCGCGCGACGCCGCCGCCCTGTCGGTCGGGGCTGACGCGGTCGCCGCCGCCATTCGGGCGGAGGCCAGCCGCCGGGGGCTGCCGCTGCGCGTCGTCCGCAACGGCTCGCGCGGGATGCTGTGGCTGGAGCCGCTGGTCGAGGTGGCGACCGACGCGGGCCGGGTCGCCTATGGGGCGGTGACGCCCGCCGACGTGCCGTCGCTGTTCGACGCCGGGTTCCTCACCGGCGGGCCGCACCCGCTGGGGCGGGGCTTGACCGAGGAGATCCCCTTTTTCAAAAAGCAGGAGCGGCTGACCTTCGCCCGCTGCGGCGTCATCGACCCGCTGTCGGTCGAGGATTACCGCGCCCATGGCGGCTTTCGCGGCCTGGAAAACGCGCTGGCGATGACCCCGGCGGAGATCGTGGCGACGGTGACGGAATCGGGCTTGCGCGGGCGTGGCGGCGCCGGCTTTCCGACCGGCGTCAAATGGAACACGGTGCTGAACGCCGAAGCCGACGAGAAATTCGTCTGCTGCAACGCCGACGAGGGCGACAGCGGCACTTTCGCCGACCGCATGATGATCGAGGGCGATCCCTTTTGCCTGATCGAAGGCATGACCATCGCCGCGCTGGCGGTCGGGGCGACGGCGGGTTACGTCTACATGCGGTCGGAATACCCGCACGCCACGGAAACGCTGCGCCACGCCATTCGCTTGGCCTATGACGAAGGCTGGTTGGGCGAGAACATCCACGGGACCGACCGGACCTTTCACCTGGAGGCGCGGGTCGGCGCCGGGGCCTACATCTGCGGGGAAGAAACCGCGATGCTGGAAAGCCTGGAGGGCAAGCGCGGCATGGTCCGCGCCAAGCCGCCGCTTCCGGCCTTGCAGGGGTTGTTCGGCAAGCCGACCGTGGTCAACAACGTGCTGTCGCTTTGCGCCGTGCCGATCATCCTGGATCGCGGCGCGGATTATTACCGCGATTTCGGCGTGGGCCGGTCGCGCGGCACGCTGCCCTTCCAGTTGGCGGGCAACATCCGCCAGGGCGGCATCGTCGAAAAGGCGTTCGGCGTCACCCTGCACGAGCTGCTCTACGAGTATGGCGGCGGCACCATCAGCGGGCGGCCCATCCGCGCGGTTCAGGTCGGCGGCCCGCTCGGCGCCTATCTGCCGCCCGCGCAGTTCGATCTGCGCAAGGATTACGAGGCCTTCGCCGCGCAAGGGGCGATGCTGGGCCATGGCGGCATCGTCGTGTTCGACGACACGGTGAACATGGCGCGCCAAGCCCGCTTCGCCATGGAGTTTTGCGCCATCGAATCCTGCGGAAAATGCACGCCCTGCCGCATCGGCTCGACCCGAGGCGTCGAGGTGATCGACAAGATCATCGCCGGGCAGGACGTGGACGACAACCTCACCCTGTTGGATGATCTGTGCGAGGTGATGCTCGACGGTTCGCTCTGCGCCATGGGCGGGATGACGCCCTTTCCTGTGCGCAGCGCCATCAAGCATTTCGCCGAGGATTTCCGCCCCGCCCCGGCTTCGCCGTCCGCAACCGGCATCCGCGCAGGAGACGCGCCATGACCCACGCCACGCCTCATCCTCACGAGACGGATTTCGGCACCCCGGCCCGGACGGCGGGCGAGTTGGTGACGCTGGAGATTGACGGACGCCGCGTCACCGTGCCGGACGGCACGTCGGTGATGCGGGCGGCGATGGAGGCGGGGATCACGGTGCCCAAGCTGTGCGCCACCGACAGTCTGGAGCCGTTCGGATCCTGCCGCCTGTGTCTGGTGGAGATCGAGGGGCGGCGCGGCACGCCCGCGTCCTGCACCACGCCGGTCGCCCCCGGCATGAAGGTCGCCACCCAAACCCCGCGTCTGGCCAAGCTGCGGCGCGGGGTGATGGAGCTGTACATCTCCGACCACCCGCTCGATTGCCTGACCTGCGCGGTGAACGGCGATTGCGAGTTGCAGGACATGGCGGGCGCGGTTGGTCTTCGCAATGTAAGGTATGGTTTCGACGGCGAAAGTCACCGGGCGGCGGCCAAGGACGAGAGCAACCCCTATTTCAGCTTCGACCCGGCCAAATGCATCGTCTGTTCGCGTTGCGTCCGGGCCTGCCAGGAAACCCAGGGAACCTTCGCCCTGACCATCGACGGGCGCGGCTTCGCCTCGGCGGTGTCGCCGGGGGCGGGGGAAAGCTTCATGGGCAGCGAATGCGTGTCCTGCGGGGCCTGCGTGCAAGCCTGCCCAACCGCGACCCTGACCGAAAAATCGGTGATCGAGCATGGCCAGCCCGAACACAGCGTCCTGACCACCTGCGCCTATTGCGGCGTCGGCTGCTCCTTCAAGGCGGAGATGAAGGGAACCACCGTGGTGCGGATGACCCCGCACAAGGATGGCGGGGCCAACGAGGGGCATAGCTGCGTCAAGGGCCGTTTCGCCTGGGGCTACGCCACCCACAAGGACCGGGTGATGACGCCGATGATCCGCGAACGGATCACCGATCCCTGGCGCGCGGTGTCGTGGGAGGAGGCGGTGGCGTATGCCGCCGCGCGTTTGAAGGCGGTGCAGGCCAAGCATGGCCGGGGATCCATCGGCGGCATCACCTCGTCCCGCTGCACGAACGAGGAGATTTACGTCGTCCAGAAGATGATCCGGGCGGCCTTCGGCAACAACAACGTCGACACCTGCGCCCGCGTCTGCCACTCGCCGACCGGCTACGGCCTGTCGCAGACCTTCGGCACCTCGGCGGGAACCCAGGATTTCAAAAGCGTGGCCGAGGCCGACGTCGTGCTGGTCATCGGCGCGAACCCGACCGACGGCCATCCGGTCTTCGCCTCCCGCCTGAAAAGGCGGCTGCGCGCCGGGGCGGAATTGATCGTCATCGACCCGCGCCGGATTGATCTGGTGCGCAGCCCGCATGTCCAGGCGCGCCACCATCTGCAACTTCAGCCGGGAACCAACGTCGCCGTGCTGAACGCGATGGCCCACGTCATCGTCACCGAAGGGTTGGTCAACCGCGCCTTCGTCGAGGAGCGGTGCGACGTCGCCGCCTTTGACCGTTGGGCCGCCTTCGTCGCCGAGGCGCGCAACGCGCCCGACGCGGTGGCGGAACGCACGGGCGTTCCGGCGGGGGAGATCCGCGCCGCCGCCCGGCTCTACGCCACCGGCGGCGACGCGGCGATCTATTACGGGCTGGGGGTGACGGAGCACAGCCAGGGATCGACCACGGTGATGGCGATGGCCAATCTGGCGATGGCCACCGGCAACATCGGGCGCGACGGCGTCGGGGTGAATCCGCTGCGCGGCCAGAACAACGTGCAAGGCTCCTGCGACATGGGGTCGTTCCCGCACGAGTTTTCCGGCTACCGCCACGTCTCCGACGACGGCGTCCGCGCGCTGTTCGAGGAGGTGTGGGGCGCGGCGCTGGACGGCGAACCGGGCCTGCGCATTCCCAACATGTTCGACGCCGCCATCGACGGCAGTTTCAAGGGCCTGTTCGTCCAGGGCGAGGACATCGCCCAATCCGACCCGAACACCCGCCATGTCAGCGCGGCGTTGGAATCGCTGGAGATCCTCATCGTCCAGGATCTGTTCCTGAACGAAACGGCGGCCTTCGCCCATGTCTTCTTCCCCGGAACCTCCTTCCTGGAAAAAGACGGCACCTTCACCAACGCCGAACGGCGGATCAACCGGGTGCGCCCGGCCATGCCCTCGCAGGTCGGCTGGGACGAATGGCGGGTGGCCTGCGCGCTGGCGACCGCCATGGGCTACCCCATGAGCTACGACCATCCGGCGCGGATCATGGACGAGATCGCCCGGCTGACCCCGACCTTCCGGGGCGTCAGCTTCGACAAGCTCGACCGGCTGGGCAGCGTGCAATGGCCCTGCACCGACGCCGACCACGCGGGCACGCCGATCATGCACGCCGACCGCTTCGTGCGCGGGCAGGGCCGTTTCATGATTACGGAATACATCCCGACCGACGAGCGCACGACCCGGATGTACCCGCTGATCCTGACGACGGGCCGCATCCTCAGCCAGTACAACGTCGGCGCCCAGACCCGGCGCACGGCGAACGTGGCGTGGCACCCGGAAGACATTCTGGAGATCAACCCGCACGACGCCGAACAGCGCGGCCTGAAGGACGGCGATCTGGTGTCGCTGGCCAGCCGCATGGGGGCGACGACGCTGCGGGCGCAACTGTCCGACCGGATGCCGCCGGGCGTGGTCTACACCACCTTCCATCACCCGGTGACGGGGGCCAACGTCGTCACCACGGAGAACTCCGACTGGGCGACCAACTGCCCGGAATACAAGGTGACGGCGGTGCAGATCACCCGCAGCAACCAGCCGTCCGACTGGCAGGTGGAGCGCGACCGGCAGGAGGGGGAACGCAAGCGCGTGTCCGCCGCCGTCTCGGCGGCGGAATAGCGCGGGCGGTGTCCCGTTTGCGCTCCATCCCCGTCCTTGGCCTCGCCGTTCCATCCATGGGCGCGGCGGCGCCGGTGACATGGCAGATCGCGGAGGAAACGGCGGTCGCGCTGGAATACAACGGGCGTTCGCACGCGGTGATGATGGCGACCCCGGCGGATCTGGAGGATTTCGCGCTGGGCTTCAGCCTGAGCGAAGAGATCATTCCAAGCGCCGCCGACCTTGAGCGGATCGCTGTGCGCGACACCCCGCTGGGTCTGGTCGTCAGCATGACTGTGGACCCGCTGCGTCTGCTGCGCGGCGCGCTGCGCCGTCGGTCGATGGAGGGGCGCAGCGGTTGCGGCCTGTGCGGGGTGGACAGCCTCGCCAACGCCGTGCGCGAGCCGAAGTGGGTGAGCGCGCGCCTGTCGGTGGAGCCGTCGGCCATCGCCGCCGCCTTCCGCGCCTTGCCGGACCATCAGCCGATGAACCGGATCAACCATTCGGTTCACGCGGCGGCGTGGTGCGATCCGGCGGGCGACATTCAGGTGGCGCGCGAGGATGTCGGGCGGCACAACGCGCTGGACAAGCTGATTGGCGCGCTGGCGCGGTCGGGCCGGGATCCGGCCTCGGGCTTCGTCGTCATGACCAGCCGGTGCAGCTTCGAGCTGGTGCAAAAGGCGGCGGCGGTCGGCGTGTCGCTGTTGGCGACCGTCTCCGCGCCGACCGCGCTGGCGCTGGATCTGGCGCGCGGCGCGGGCATGACGCTGGGGGCGCTGTCGCGCGACGACGGCGTCGTTCTGTTTCGTTGAGGATTGTTTTTGTGAGCTTGAATGAGAGGCCGCCGATGACCGACGCCAACGCGACGACCCGCAGCCGGGATCTGGTGCGCATGGCCAACCAGATCGCCACCCATTTCAGCAGCTTCCCGCCGGACGAGGCGGTGGCGGAAACGGCGGCTCACATCCGCAAATTCTGGGATCCCCGGATGCGCGCCGCGCTGTTCGCCCACGCCGACGCGGGCGGGACTGACCTGCACGCGGTGGCGCAGAGCGCCATTGGGCTGTTGCGGTCGCCGCGCTGACGGTCGCCGCCGCTTACGCCTCGGGCGTGGCGGGCCGGTCCTTCAGGAAGGCGGTCAACTGCTCCTCGGCCAGCGCGATGTGCTGGACCACCAGGGCGCACGCCGCGTCGGCGTCGGCCCGTCGGCAGGCGGCGAGCAACGCGCCATGTTCGTCCTGCGAGCGCGGGTGATAGCCCAACGCGGCGAATTGAAAGCGCAAATAGCGGTCGGCGGCGGCCAGATGCTGTTCGGTCAGGGCCAGCAGCCGGGGCTGCCCGGCCCGCGCGTAGAGCGTCATGTGGAAGCGGCGGTTTAGCTCCCCCATCCGCCCAGGATCGGCCTCCGCGTCCATTTCCGCGATCAACTCCTCGGCCAAATCCAGATCGGTCGCGGTCAGATGGGGCAGGGACAGGCGCAGCGCCGCCGGTTCCAGGGCGGCGCGGATGGCCCCGATGTCGGCGGAATCCTCGGCGGAAATCTCCACCACGACAGCGCCGCGATGCGGGTGGAACTCCACCAGGGCGCGGGCCTCCAACTGGCGCAACGCCTCGCGCACCGGCATCCGGCTGACGCCGAAGGCGGTCGCCAACTCCTCCTGCCGCAGGGGCAAGCCGCCCGGCAAAACGCCGCTGAGAATGGCCTCGCGCAGCGCCGCTTCGACAAACTCCGTCGCCGTGCGGTAGCGCGGGCGGTTGCGGGCGATCAGGCTGGACAGGTCGGCGGACGGCTGGGTCATGGGTGGGGCGGTCTCGCGGAAAGCCACTTGCGTGGATATTGGATCCAATATATCGGTTTAAGCCTCGAATGTCCACGCGCCTCTCCCGGCGCCCTGTCGGATAAGGAACGGGTCATGCCGTCATCCACGCTTTCCTCCCAGCAGAACCTGCCGCCCGGCGCCTCCGGCCTGTCGCTCTCGGCGGTGGCCACCGGTTTTCTGGTGGCGCTGGTCGGTTACGCCAGTTCGGTGGCCGTGGTGATTCAGGGGCTGGCCGGGGTCGGGGCCGACACCGCGCAAATCGCGTCGGGGTTGGCGGCGCTGGGCGCGTCGATGGGGTTGGCCGCCATCCTGTTGGCGAGTTGGCAGCGCAAGCCGATCAGCATCGCCTGGACCACGCCGGGCATGGCGCTGTTGGCGGCGACCGGCCCGGTGGCGGGCGGCTTTCCGGCGGCGGTCGGGGCCTTTCTGACGGTGGCCGTTCTGGTCATGGCGACGGGGCTGTGGACGCCGCTGGGGCGGTGGATCGCGGCGATCCCCAAGCCCCTGGCCAACGCCATGCTGGCAGGGATCCTGCTCAAGCTGTGTTTGGCCCCCTTCGCCGCGATGGCGCAGGCGCCGGGGTTGGGGCTGTTGGTGCTCGTCACCTGGGCGGTGGTTGGCCGCTTCGCCCGGCTTTACGCGGTTCCCGCCGCCGTCGCCGTGGCGCTGGCGGCGATGGCGCTCAACCCGCCGGGCGCCGGGGGCGCGTTCACCGGCTTCGCGTTGCCCAGCCTGTCTCTGGTGACGCCGGTCTTCACCTGGGAGGCGCTGGTCGGGATCGCCCTGCCGCTGTTCGTGGTGACGATGGCCTCGCAGAACATCCCCGGCCTGACGGTGCTGGCGACCTTTGGCTATACCCCGCGCGTGCCGCCGGTGTTTCTGGTGACGGGGGCCTTGTCGGCGCTGACCGCGCCGTTCGGCGCGCCGACCATCAATCTGGCGGCGATCACGGCGGCGCTGTGCGCCGGTCCCGACGCCGACCCGCAACCCGCAAGGCGCTGGCAAGCGGCGGTGGTCGGCGGGGTTGGTTACATCCTGTTGGCCGGTCTGGCGGCGGTGACGGCCACGCTGGTGCTGCGCTCCCCGCCGATTTTGATCGAGGCGGTGGCCGGACTGGCGCTGATCGGGGCCTTCGGCGGGGCGCTGTTGGGCGCGGTGCAGGTCGAGGAGGAGCGGGTTCCGGCGCTGATGACTCTGCTGGTCACGGCGTCGGGCCTGTCTTTTTGGGGCGTCGGCTCAGCCTTTTGGGGGCTGCTGTTCGGCGGGGCGATGCACGCGCTGCATCATTGGCGCCCCGCCGGAAAAGCCGCTTAGGCGCTGGCCAACAGATCGGCCACCGCCTCCACCGCTGCGGCGGCGTAGGGGCGGGTGCGCGGCGGGATCTGCGACGGGTTGATCCCCGGACCCAGAATGCCGACGCCGACCGGCTTCATGAATTCAAGCTGAAGGTTGATGAGGCTGGAAATCACGGCGTGGCCCATCACGTTGCCATGCTCAGTCTCGCCCCGTTCGATGATGCCCAGCGCCACCGCGCCGACGATGTCGTCGCGGCGCAGCAACCGCTTGATCGCCAACGGCTTTTCCATGGAGCCGGGGACCCAGACCTCGGCTGCGATGCGAAGCTGCCGACGGGCGGCGACGGCGCGCGCCTCGTCCAGCATCTCTTCGACTTCCTTGGTGTGGAACCGTCCAAGCACGATGCCAATGCTGTTCACCCTGCGCCACTCCTGTCGCTGTGCTGGTTTGTCTCGCGGTCAAAGTGTCGCCCCGCCGGGCAAAGCGCAAGAGTGATTAAGAGACCCTGTGGCCGCCGACCGGGGCGTTTCGGCGTCTGGCAGTTGAAGGGACGAACCAATCTTCTCCGCCGAAGCAAGATGAAAGTTCATCAGCCAAGCGGATGGCCCTGCGGCATGTCGTCTCGCCATGACACATTTCAAAACAAATTTATTCCGGCGCTTTCCTTACAGGCGTCTAATAATATGTCTTCCGGCAGGCGCGTGATCGGCCATTTGGCAAGGGGCGCGCGCGTTCGGATGAGTCGTTGTGAAGAGTTGGGACGCGGGCCATGCTGAAGGGTGCGATCGAATACGCGCCGTCGACCTTTGAGGAGCGGGGGGCCGCCGTCGCCTTCACCACGCCTCTTCTGTCGCAAACGCGGGTGCGCCGGGGCGAACGCTCCAAGCTGGAGGTGTTGATCCCCAGCCTGTCCGAAGGCATGGGCATCTACGTGGTCGCCTGGAAATCGGTGCCGGAAATGGTGTCGATGACGATGCACGACCGCTATCTGCATGATTTGATCGTGAAGGAGGAAGCCTGCTCGCCGCAGGAGATCCGCCGGGCGACGCTGAAGGCGGCGCGGCGCGGGTTGGCCGGTCCCCAGGCGGCTCAGGCGGCGCGCCGCGCCTTGGAAGAGGACGAGGAGCAAGGCACGCTGACCCATTACCTGCTGCTGCTGGCCATCTTGAAGGCCGTGGGGCTGGAATCGCCGGAGATGCTGAAGGCGGGCATCGGCACCGACGAGGGGCAGCGTCTGACCCGCCAATTGATGGCGCGGGCGGCGGACAGCCTGAAGCTGGAGGCCAACCTCCTGTACGCCCGCCTGGCGGAGATCGCGGCGGCGGTCGCCCCCGTCGGTCTGGCGCAATCGCCCAAGCCGGGCCGCCTGCAGCGCGGCATGCAGGAGCTGAAAGCCTTCCGCCAGAGCATGACGAACTGGTCGAACGAGGTTCCCAGCGACGCGGCGCCGGTCGCCGCCTTTTGCGCCGACGTCGCTCAGCACACCATCGGCATCGGTGAAAAATTGTTGACCGACTTTCAGCGCCGGGTTGACGCCATCGGTCCGTTGATGCGCGATTGGGAGACGGAGTTCGTCGTCATCCGCAGCCACGCCCAACGCATGGCGTGGTTGTTGGACGGCTGGTCGCACGTCACCGCCGCCTGGGACGTCGTTCAGACGGAGGATCGCCAGCAACAGGCGGCGACCATCAACGATCTGTTCCGCATCATCCCGCTGCTGCCGAAAAAGGAAAGCCGCCAGGACATGCTGGGCGCGGCCAAGCGGATCAAATCCGTCCATCGCCGCTCCGTCCGCATGCTGGAGGATTGGCGAACCGGGGAGATGGACGTCGACTCCATCCGCCGGATCGAACTGGTCAAGGCCCGCGCCCCATGACCGCGTCGCCGGACGCGGCGCCGTCCGACCTTGCGCCTCCTGATCTTTTGCCGACGCTGGAACACCGGCTGTTGGCGATTCCCGACGACAAGTTTCTGGAGGTCGTCCGGCTGTTGGAGCGGGTGCGCGACCACCCCGACGTTCAGCAGACCTTCGCCAGCATTCGCCCGCGTCTGGTCCAGATGCGGCCCGAACGGCGCCCCACGCTGAAACGGGTGCTGTGCATGCCGTTCGAGGATGTGCTGGAAAGCTTTGGCGGGGCCGACGTGCCGCTTAGGCGGATTGAACGCCGGGCGATCGACCCGATGTGGGGCGTCATCGAGGATTGCGCCGACCGCCACGCCCTGGACCAGCTTGACCGGCAGGTGCAGGAGGTCGCGCCGGGCGACCACAACGGGATGCTGAACATTGGCCGCCGCCTGTGGCCGCTGGCGGCGCAGACCTTGCGGAGCGTGATGGAGAGCGACGGCTCCCGCCATGTGCTGTGGCGGCGGCTGCATGGCGACGAGGATTTGCGGCGCCAGGTGATCGACGCCGCCGTCTTCCTCGATGTCGGCTTGTCCATCGAGGCGCTGAAAAGCGACCTGTCGCCCAAGCCGTTGCCGGAGTTGGAAGACCGTCACGTCGCCGCCATCGAGCAGGCGGCCCAGGCCGTGGCCCGGCAGAACGTCGCCGCCGTCTATTCCCTGTTGCTGGTGGCCGCCGCCCGGCTGGCCGCCCCCGCCGATCTTTTGCGGGTGCTGAACGATCTGGATTTGGGCAAAGCGCGGCGCGATCAGCCGGTGATTTTCGCCCAGCTCAGCGGGCTGGTGGTCAGCAATCTGGAGGAGCGCACGGCGCGCTTTGAACCCAAAGCCGGGGCGCCGTCCACGGCGGCCACGTCGCCGGAAGCGGCGATGGCGCTGGCCGAGCGGCTGATCGCCAGCGTGACCACCACCAACGCCGTCATGGATCTGCTCAACGAACCGATTTATCGGGAGCGGCTGGAAGCGGTGAAGGCGGCGGTCGGCGCGATGGTGACGGGGGCGGTGCTCGACACCGCGTCGGACGGCATCCTGTCGGCCATTCCGCTTCCCACGCCCGGCGCGCTGCCGGTGGTCGACGAGGCGGCGCAAGCCGCCGCCGAGGATCATGCCCGCGCGCTGCGCCGCTGCGAAGGATTGGCTGACACGCTGGGTTTGCGGCACGCGGTGAGCGACACCTTGAAACGGATGGGGCAGGGTGTGTCGGTGCGAGCGCAGGCTTTGTTGAAGGATTACCCGCAGATGGCGGGCGACGCGGAGGCCGCCGAGTCGGCGGAACTGACTCTGTTCTACGCGCTGCGTTTGCTGGAACTGGTGGCCGGTCCCGCCAAGGCGGACCCCCTGCGGCTCGCCATTCTGAGTGCCATCGGCGAGTCGCCGGACGAGGGGTGACGCCCCTCTCCGGGGCGGCGGCGCTCAAGCCCGGCTGTCGGCCAGCGCCTCGCCAATCCGCGCCGCGACCCGGCGCAGGTCGGGCAGGAACAGCGTCTCCAACAAGGCGTCGGGGACAAGATCGCGAAAATGGATCAGCGACAGCCCGCCGATGACCCGACCGTTGGACAGCACCGGGATCGACGCCATGCGCAAACCCGGCGACAAGGCGGGGTACTCCCACAGGGCGTAGCCGTCGCGCCGGGCGGCGGCGATCTGCGACAGACAATCGTCCACCGGGCGAGTCAGCGCGCCGTCGGCCAGCGAATCCTGAACGATGCGCTGGGCTTCGGCTTCCGGCAGAGCCGACAGATAAGCCAGCCCGGTGGCTGAGGCGACCATGGGGAAGCGGCGATGCTCGAACAGGTTCAGCTTGATCGGCGCGGCGCTTCGGTTCGACACCTCGATCACCACGGAACGCCCTTCGGCGACGAAAAACTCCGACGGCCATTTGACCCGTCCGGCCAACTCGTCCAGCAAAGGCTGAACCTGTTGGGCTATGGGCGTGCGGTCCAGCAGGGCGCGCGACAGGTTTCGCACCTTGGCCGTCACCTGATAGCCCTCCGCCTCGCCCAGATCGTCGAGGTAGCCCTCATGAACCAGGGTTTGCAGCAGCCGGATGACCGTGGCCTTCGGCAAACGGGAACGGCGAACCATCTCCGCCACGGTCGGGGCCTGAATCTCGTTGGCGACGGCCAAAACCCGCAAACCGCGCACCAGCGCGTTGACGGGTTTGGCGCCGCCGGATCGCCGCTCGCTCATCGCGCGTTCCAGTCTGGCTCGGATTGACGGGCAGGATTGCACAGAATGAACCAAGGGTCCACAATGGGCGATATGCGGGCGAAACGTAAGGTTTGTGCGTTTTTTCTGGTATTTGCGCGATAATCGCACCATTATGCGGGGACGAGCAAAGCGCATCGTTGGGGGAGCGTCACAGCATGGTGGACACCGCGCATCCGGGGGATGGGGCGTCGCGCGCCGCCGACGCGGGCGAGGACGCCGCCGATCCCAATTTCATGACGTCGCTGGCGCGCGGCCTGTCGGTGATCCGCGCCTTCACCGAACGCGAACCGAACCTGACCATCGCCGACATCGCCAAAATCACCGGCCTGCCGCGCGCGGCGGCGCGGCGCTGTCTGTTGACCTTGATGCAGTTGGGTTATGCTGGATCGGACGGGCGCACCTTCTTCCTGAAGCCGAAGATTCTGGCGCTGGGCTATTCCTTCCTGTCGTCGGCCCCGCTGGCGACGATCCTGGATCCGTTGATCGAGCAGGTCAGCGGCGCGGTGCAGGAATCCTGCTCCGCCGCCGTGCTGGACGAGGATGACGTGGTCTACATCGCCCGCGCGGCGACCAAGCGCATCATGTCGGTCGGCCTGAACGTCGGCAGCCGTCTGCCCGCCTATTGCACCTCGATGGGGCGGGTGTTGCTGGCGGCGATGCCGGAAGCGGACTTGAGCGCCTATCTCGCGCGCGTGCCGTTGAAGCCCTTCACCGAACGCACCATCACCGCCGCCGACCCCCTGAAGCGCGAGTTGGAGCGGGTGCGCGAGCGCGGTTTTTCCCTGGTCGATCAAGAGCTGGAGTTGGGGTTGCGCTCCATCGCCGTGCCGATCCGCACGGCGTCGGGCGGGGTGGTGGCCTCGGTCAACGTCAGCGCCCAGGCCGCCCGCGTCACCTGCCCGGAGATGGAAACCCAATTTTTGCCCCGCCTGCTGCGGGCGGCGGAGGAGGCGCGCGTCCTGCTGGTCCGGTCGCGCGGCGTGTAATCATATGAGCGCGTCGGGCGACAGGCTGGTCAGCGACGCGCGGATGTGCGGAATCATGTGGTCGGCGAAGGCGCGCACCTTGGCCGGAACCAGGGCGCGGTGCGGGTAGAGCACGGCCAGCGTGATCGGTTCGGGCGGGTGGTCGGGCAGCAACGGCACCAGCGCGCCGCTGCGGATGTGGTCGGCCACTTCCCACAGCGGCTTCAGGGCGACGCCGCGCCCGTCCAGCGCCCAGCCGGTCAACACGTCGCCGTCGTCGGCGTCAAAACGGCCCGACACCGGGGCCTTCACCGGCTCCCCGCCGTCCAGCAGCGTCCATTGATATTGTTGGGTGCCGGGAAAGCGCAGCAACAGGCAATTGTGCGCCGACAGGTCGCTGGGCTTGGCCGGGCGGCCATGGGCCGACAGATAGGCGGGGGAGGCCACCAGAACCCGGCGCACGTCGGCGATCTTGCGCACGACGAAGCTCGAATCCTTCAACACCGCCATCCGCACGGCGACGTCCACCGCCTCGCGCAGCAGATCCAGCAGATGGTCGGACAGCCGCAACCGCAGCTCGACCAGCGGGTGGGCGGCGCAGAAATCCGGGACCAGCGGGGCCAGAATCCGGCGGCCAAAGCCCAGCGGCGCGGTCACGCGGACGCTGCCCGACGGCACGCCGGATCCGGCGGCGATGCCGCTGTGGGCGCGCTCCACCGCCTCCAACACCTCCAGGCAGCTTTGGTAGTAGTCGAGGCCGGTTTCGGTCGCCTGCAATTGCCGGGTGGTGCGGTTCAGCAGCCGGACGCCGAGATGCGCCTCCAACTGTTGGATGCGGTGGCTGACCATGGCGGGCGACATGCGCAAATTGCGCCCGGCGGCGGACAGGCTGCCCAGCTCGACGACGCGCACGAAGATGCGCATGTTTTCAAGCAACGCCATGGTTGCGGAATTCCCCTGTCGGATCGGGCGCTTGCCGCCAGCGCGAAGGCTAGCATCCGGCGCGCGTGCGGCGCCAGATCCGACAAGATCGTCAGCTTCCCCGGTAGGTCGAATAGGCCCAGGGCGAGACCAGCAGGGGAACATGGTAATGCTGGCTGGCGTCGGCGACGCCGAAGCGCAACGGCACCTCGTCCAGAAAGGGCAGGCCGTCGCCGCTGGCCCCCGTGGCGCGGAAATAGTCGCCGACCCGGAACAGCAGCTCGTACCGCCCGGCCTTGAGGGCGTCGCCCTGCAAGGCGGGGGAATCGAGACGGCCGTCGGCGTTGGTGACGAACTCGCCCAGCGTCGCGCCGCTGTCCAGATCGGTTAGGCGCACGCCCATTCCCGCCGCCGGACGGCCGGAAGCGATGTCGAGAACATGCGTGGTCAAACGTCCCATGGCGTGGCCCCTTTGGATGAGCGTGTCGGATGGCGGCGATCATGGCAGCCTAACGCGCGCGGCGGCGGCTTGGCGAGGGCGGGAAATTTGAAACTGTCTCCGGTCACGGGACGGATTGCCGCCGCCGGTCCCGGTGGATTAGCGTGATCGGGTCCAAGCTCCCTTCCCTTGGCCTCTTCACGAAGGACGCGCGCGATGACCCAGCCCTACCCCCGCGACATGATCGGTTATGGCGCGACCCCGCCGCACGCCCAATGGCCGGGCGCCGCCAGGATCGCCGTGCAATTCGTCGTCAATTACGAGGAGGGCGGGGAAAACTGCGTGCTGCATGGCGACGCCGCGTCCGAAGCCTTCCTGTCGGAGATCGTCGGGGCGCAGCCGATTCCCGGCGCGCGCCACATGAACATGGAGTCGATCTACGAATACGGCTCGCGGGCCGGTTTCTGGCGGCTGCACCGGATGTTCAGCGAACGCGGCCTGCCCGTCACCGTCTACGGCGTCGCCATGGCGCTAGAGCGCAACCCGGAGGCGGTCGCCGCCATGCAGGCCGCCGGGTGGGAGATCGCCACCCATGGCTGGCGCTGGATCGACTGCCAGCATCTGCCCATCGAGGTGGAGCGCGAGCACATGGCGCGCGCCATTGAGGTTCACACCCGCGTCACCGGCAGCCGCCCGCTGGGCTGGTATCTGGGGCGGAGCAGCCCGAACACCTGGCGTCTGGTCGCCGAAGAGGGCGGCTTCGTCTACAACGCCGATTCCTACGCCGACGATCTGCCCTATTGGGACGACCGCCATGGCCGCCCGCAATTGATCGTGCCCTACACGCTCGACGCCAACGACATGCGGTTCGCCACCAACCAGGGCTTCAACAGCGGCGACCAGTTCTTTTCCTACCTGAAGGACAGCTTCGACACGCTGTACGCCGAGGGGGAGAGCGTGCCGAAAATGCTGTCGGTCGGGCTGCATTGCCGGTTGGTCGGGCGTCCGGGCCGCGCCGCCGCGCTTGGCCGCTTCCTTGATTACGTGCGCGGTCATGATCGGGTGTGGGTCGCCACCCGCCTGGACATCGCCCGCCACTGGATCGCCCAGCACCCCTACCGCGCCTGATCGGCCACCGCCGGGAAAGTCACCGCCATGCCGCACCGCCTCGCCGATCTCGCCGCCCTTGACCGCGACGCCTTCGTCGCCGTTCTGGGCGCGGTGTTCGAGGACAGCCCTTGGGTCGCCGCCGCCGCTTGGGAGAACCGCCCCTTCGCCGACGTCGCGCATCTGCACGCGGCGATGCGCGACGTCGTCCGCGCGGCGGGGACGGAGCGGCAGCGCGCCTTGATCCTGGCCCACCCCGACCTGGCCGACAAGGCGACGCGGCCCGCCACCCTCGCCGCCTTTTCCCAGATCGAACAGGCGCGCGCCGGCCTGAACGACCTGACCGAGGCGGAGATTGAGGAGCAACGGGCGCTGAACCGCGCCTACCGCGCGCGTTTCGGCTTTCCCTTCATCATGGCGGTGCGGTTCAGCACCCCGCAGAAAATTCTGGAAGGGATGCGCGCCCGCGTGCCAAACGCGCCGGAGGTGGAGTTTGCCCAGGCGTTGGAGGAAATTTACAAGATCGCCGAATTCCGCTTGGCCGATCTGATTGTGACATAAAGAGGCGCCGCGTCTTTTTTCACCGCAGGCGTGGAATGATCGGGGCGCGGCGCTTGTTCGCCTGATATCGGGGATGTCGTTCCCCGGCAGCAGGAGGACGCCGTGATGTCTGGCCGTTTGTTGAAAATCTTGTGGACCGTGGCGGGCGGTCTGGTGATCGGCGGCGCGCTCGCCGGGGCGACGGCGGGCGTCGCGTCGGCTCACGGCGATGATTGGCGCGGCTATGGCTATCGGGGCGAGCGCGAATGGCGTGGCCCGGATCATGAGTGGCGGCGCCATCACCGCCATTGGGAAGAGCCGCGCGTGATTTACGTGCCGCCTCCTCCGCCGCGCGTGATCTACGCGCCCCCGCCGGTGGTCTACGCCCCGCCCGCCTATTACCCGCCGCCGACTCTGGGTTTTGGCTTCAGCGCCAACATTCCGATCCGTTGATCGACGGTTTTGACGCAATGGACCGCTTCCGACTGGCCGCCGGGCGGATTAAGGTGCTCCCCATTCGGGACCGCCCCGTTTGGGCGGACAATGAGGGAGAGGCGTTGTGCGTCATGGTGTGGTGAGCGCGGTTGCGCTGGCGAGTGGTTTGCTGATGACCGCCGGACTGGCGCAGGCGGCGGAGGAGCCGCGTTTGACGGCGGCGCTGGGCGACGCGGTGTTCAAGCTGATCGACGTCGCGCCGAAGGTCACGCGGGTGGTGGTCAACGACGCGACGGTGTTTGAGGACCGGGACAGCGCGCTGGTGACGTTCGTCAACGCCTACACCATTGATGGCCGCTGGATGCTGCTGCTGAAGGCCGAGAGCGGGGGCAAGGATTGTCCGGCCCGCTTCCGCGTTCTGGAGCTGTCGGCGCCCAAGCCGCATGTTTCGCTGCCCTTCGGGTCGTGCAGCGACGCGGCGGAGGTGTCCACCGACGGCGGCGTGTTGACGGTGTCGATGCCGGTTCCGGCGGCGACGGAAACCGCTGCCTGGACCTACCGCGACGGGCGGGTCGCCCGCACGCGCTGAGCGAATGGCAGACGCTCCAACGGGCGGCGCGGGGTTGGTTGACGGGTCGGGCCGCTGCTTTTAAGGTCCGAACCTCTGCACACCCCCTTGTCCGGGTAGGAAGTCCGCCATGAAGCCGAGCCGCCGTCCCTCCACCCCGCTGTTTTCGTCCGGCCCCTGCGCCAAGCGTCCGGGCTGGTCGCTGGAAGCGTTGGAAGGCGCGCTGCTTGGTCGCTCGCACCGCTCCAAACCGGGCAAGGCCAAGCTGAAGGAGGTCATCGACCTCACCCGCGCCATTCTCGCGATTCCCGGCGATTACCGCATCGGCATCGTTCCAGCGTCGGACACCGGCGCCGTCGAAATGGCGCTGTGGTCGATGCTGGGCGCGCGCGGCGTCGACATGCTGGCCTGGGAAAGCTTCGGCAAGGAGTGGGTGACGGACGTCGTCAAGCAGCTCAAGCTGCCCGACGTGCGGACGATGATCGCCGACTATGGCGCGCTGCCCGATCTGTCCAAGGTCGATTTCTCGCGTGACGTCGTGTTCCCGTGGAACGGCACCACCGCCGGCGTGCGGGTGGCGAACGGCGATTGGATCCCGGCGGACCGCGAAGGTCTGTCAATCTGCGACGCGACCTCCGCCGCTTTCGCGATGGATTTGCCCTGGAGCAAGATCGACGTCGCCACCTGGTCCTGGCAAAAGGTTCTGGGCGGCGAGGCGGCGCACGGCATGCTGGTGCTCAGCCCGCGCGCGGTCGAACGGCTGGAAAGCTTCCAGCCCGACCGGCCCCTGCCCAAGATTTTCCGCATGACCAAGAACGGCAAGCTGATCGAAGGCATTTTCGAGGGCGACACCATCAACACCCCGTCGATGCTGTGCGTCGAGGACGCCATCGACGGTCTGCGCTGGGCCTTGTCGGTCGGCGGCCTGTCGCAATTGATTCGCCGGTCGGAGCAAAATCTCCGTCTGGTCGCCGACTGGGTGAAGGACAGCGCGTGGGCCGGGTTCCTGGCCGACGACGAGGCGACGCGCTCCTGCACCTCGATCTGCCTGCGTTTCACCGATCCCGAGGTTCGGGCGCTGTCCGACGAGGCGCAGGCCGCCTTCGCCAAAAAGCTGTCGGCGCTGCTGGAAAAGGAAGAGGCCGCCTTTGACGCCGGATCCTACCGCGACGCCCCGCCGGGCCTGCGTCTGTGGGGCGGCGCCACGGTGGAGAACGAGGACATGGAAGCGGTGCTGCCCTGGCTGGACTGGGCGTTCGCCACGGTCAAAGCCGAGGTGATCGGGGCGAAGTGAACGGAATTGTGAGACTCCGCCAGCGGTTTGAACCGACCGCTGGCGAGCCTCACACCCAATAGCGCGGATAGGCGCGGTCGCGGCGCAGGTTGTTGACCAACAGGCCGATGCCGATCAACGTCAAGGCGCCGACCAGCGCGGTCGGCAGCAGCGTCAGCGCGTCGGTTCCCGGCGCCAGCGCCAGCAGCGGCATCGCTCCGGCGGGCGCGTGCAAGGTGCGGGTCAATTGCATCGCCGCGATGGCCGTGCCGACCGACAGGGCGACCACCCAAGGCGAACTGCCCAGCAACGACAGGGCGATCACGCCGATCAGCGCCGACACCAGATAGCCGCCGATGACGCTGCGGGGTTGCGCCAGATGGCTGTCCGTCGCCGCGAAAATCAGCACGCAGGTCGCGCCGAAGGGGGCGAGCAGCATCGGCAATTTGCTGAGGATCGAGAGAAGGCTGATCGCCCCGATCCCGGCGCTTCCCCCCACCCAGGACCACAGAATTTCGCGCAGATGGGGGCGGGTCGGGGCCTGTTCGGCGCCTTTCATTTTTCCGAAGAAAACGCCCAGCCGTTTCATCCGCCACCCTCCGCAAAAGCGGCGCGGATGGTAAGCGTCGTCTAAAAAAACGTCAAGACGCCGAAATTTTCAGCAGCGGTCTGTCTGCCGCGTGACCATTGCATGGGTCAGGTCAGGCCAGCTTGGCCCAACAGCCGGTAAAATTCCCGCAAGGCGGTTTGTTGCAACGTGGGATCGGCCAGATCCGCGATGTATTTCTGCTCGAACTGCGGTTGACGCAGGTGGGAGACGACCCGCTCGCGCACCACGGCCAGCGCCTTGCGGCTTTGCAGCGTGCCGGGGGCGCACAGTTGCATCAGCCGGTTGGCGCGGTGGCGCAGCGGGTCGGACGGGTTGTCGATGCGTTCAACCAGCTTGCAATCATGGATGTAGGCCACCAACAGAGTGTCGATGCTGTCGGCCAAACCGGCCTTCAGTGGTTCGGGCGTGTTGGAGTCGCGAACCTGGGTGTAAAGCTTGGTGAAGAGTTCCAGATTGATCTTGATCGGTTGGCTGCGGTCCACAAAGCGGCCAAAGGCGCGCGGGTCGCCGGTCAAACCGTTCATCAGCCGGGCGACGTCGTCGGCCTGTTGGCGGCCAAGATCGGACTGGGACAAGGCCATGAGGAAGCGCAACCCCTCTTTGGCGTCGGCGTAGAGGCCGCAGACCTCCTCCATCGCGCGCCGTCGGCCAGCGGCCCCGCCACCCTCCAGGAAGCGCAAATAGCGCAGAACCAGCGCCTCGGCCATGCCGCCGCCGCCAATCAGCCCGTCGGGCGTGGTCACGCGCCGCAACACCCGCTGGAACGCCTCCCGCTCCTGCCCCGGATCCGCGCGGTAGAGCGGTTGGTTGCTTTTCAGTTGGCGGCGGACCAGATCGATCATGACATGGCGGGTTTCGTCGAGATCGTGAAAGGCCAGCAACTCGTTGAGATGGACCGCCCGGTCATCCTCAGCCCGGCGGCTGACGTCCAGACGCCCGCGCGACAGGTCGATCAGGCTGCACAGAGCCTCGGCCAAGCTGCCTTGCAGGCCAAGCAGCTCTTGGGCCACCGAAGGCGCGCCCAGCACGTCGGCGATCACCCCGTCGATCAACAGCAGGGGGCGGTCGGTCAAACCACCGTCCTGCCGCACCAGTTCGCCGAGAAAATCAAGCTTGGCCAGCCAGTTGCGCATTTGCACCAGATCGCGCGACACCAGCGTGCGGGCCAGGAAATCGCAAGATTCCGGTTCTTCCCGCGCGGCGAGAAACTCAAAGGCCGGGCGGAAGCCGACGCTTTCCAGATTCGGCAAATCTTTGCGGGCGGCGGCGGCGCGGGCGCGTTCGGTGGCGCTGTTGAGGAAACCGTACAGCTCATCCCGCCGCGACCGGCTGTCCATTCCGGCCTGTTCCGCTTGAAGAACGGCGACGCGGCCCACGGCGGTGGGAACCAAGTTGTCCTTGTCGAGCAGTCGCTTCAACTCGGTGTGGTTGTGGAGGATTTCGGTGGGGGTGACGACGATTCGTTCGATGTAATTGCGCAACAGCCGATTCATCACCATCCGTCCTTCAACGCCAAAACAGGCTTCGGCGCTGTGACAAAGCGCTGGGGCTTCGTCGATGGGCGTGATGACGATGCTGTTGGAAACGCTGCGGAATTCCTGGTGGACTTCCGTTTCGACGTGGCGTCCGTCGGGTCTGGCCCAGTCGCGGACCACCCGAATCCCCTCGATTTTCCCTCCGGACAGGATGCGCTTGCCATAGGCGCGCGCCTCGGCCTCGCTCTCGAAACAGGAATCGAGAACCCAATGATCCGCCTGGTAAATCTGAACTTCGTAACTGCTGCTCACCAGGGCCATGCGGCGCATCACCCAAAATTTCGCTCTCTGAATGATCCAGGATTCGGATATTTTTCTGATAAATTCAACGGTATTTTCTGTCGTTCTCTTGTCGGTTGCTTGCGAAGACAACCGGCCCTGGCGCCGACGCAGGGGAGATGACGACGGCTTGCGGGGCTTTTCCATTTGCATGGCGGGCTGGCGTCGGGTATTAGCCCGCCCCGTATGCCCGACATTTGCCATTCCCTGACGAGACGACTCTGGCCATGCCCGCCGACGCTCTGAACTCCGCCCTTCTGCCCGCCGGATTGCACGATGTGCTGCCGTCCGAAGCGGCGCATGAAGCGGTCGCCGTCGAACGCCTTTTGACGGAGTTCGCGGCGCACGGCTACCGCCGCGTCGATCCGCCTTTGGTGGAGTTCGAGGAAAATTTGCTGTCCGGCGCCGGCGCGGCGATGGCCAAGCAGACCTTCCGCGTGATGGACCCGCATTCCCAACGCATGATGGCGGTGCGGGCCGACATCACCCCGCAAATCGTCCGCATCGCCACCACCCGCCTGCTGAACGAGGCGCGCCCGCTGCGCCTGTGCTACGCCGGGCCGGTGTTGCGGGTGAACGGCACCCAGCTTCGCCCCGAACGCCAGTTCACCCAGGTCGGCGTCGAGCTGATCGGCGCGGTGGAGCCGGAGGCCGACGCCGAGGTGATCCTGCTGGCCGTCCAAGCGCTGACCGCCATTGGCGTGCCGCATTTGTCTGTGGATCTCTGCGTCCCGAAGATGGTGGAGCGCATCTGCGCCGGGCTTGGCCGTCCGGAGGAGGAAATCCGGCAGTTGCGCGCGGCGCTGGATCGCAAGGACGTCGCCGGGGTGGCCGAGGTTGGCGGCCCGGCGGCGGCGTTGTTGGAAACGCTGATGAGCGCGTCTGGCCCGGCGGATCGGGCCATGAGCGCTCTGACGGCCGTTAAACTGCCGGAAGAGGCGGAGTTGGACCGTCGTCGTCTGACCGCCGCGCTGGCGGTCATGCGGGCGGCCATGCCGAATCTGACCGTCACCATCGATCTGGTCGAGCATCGCGGTTTCGGCTATCAAACCGGCCTCAGCTTCACCCTGTTTTCCCGCGACGTCGGGGAGGTCGGGCAGGGCGGTCGTTATCACGCGGGCGCGAACAAAGAGCGCGCCACCGGCTTCACGCTTTACATGGATTACATCCTTCCGGCGATCCCGGTCGTGCCCGCGCCCGCGCGCGTTTATGTGCCGCATGGCGCTCCGTGGGACGTGTCGAGCAAGCTGCGGGCCGATGGCTGGGTGACGGTGGCCGGGCTGGCCCCGGTCGCGGACGCGGCGGCGGAGGCCAAGCGGCTTCTGTGCGGGCATCGTCTGGCGGATGGCGTCGTCCATCCGGTTGAGTAGGGCATCCGGTTGAGTAGGGCTTTTCTTTCCCTCCCCCCTCCGGGGCGAGGGGGTGTGCGGATCATTTTGTTTGCGGAGACATGAGATGGCCAACGTGGCGGTGGTCGGCGCCCAGTGGGGCGACGAGGGCAAGGGCAAGATCGTCGACTGGCTCTCGAGCCGGGCCGATGTCGTGGTGCGCTTCCAGGGCGGTCACAACGCGGGCCATACGCTGGTCATCAATGGGGTTGAGTACAAGCTCAGCCTGCTGCCGTCGGGCGTCGTTCGCCAGAACAAGCTGTCGGTCATCGGCAACGGCGTCGTCTTCGACCCGTGGGCTTTCATCCGCGAAGTCAACGCGATCAAGGAAAAGGGCGTTGACGTCAACCCCGGCAACCTGATCGTCGCCGAAAACGTGCCGCTGATCCTGCCGGTGCACGGCGCCATCGACCGCGCCCGTGAAGAATCCAAGGGCGCGTCGAAGATCGGCACCACCGGGCGCGGCATCGGCCCGGCCTATGAGGACAAGGTCGCCCGTCGCGCCATCCGCCTGTGCGACCTGACCGACGAAGCGGTGCTGGTCGAAAAGGTGGACGCCCTGCTGGCCCACCACAACGCGCTGCTGCGCAGCCTGGGCGCGCCGGAAATGACGCCCGCCGATCTGCTGGAGCCGTTGCGCGCGATCGCCCCGCAGGTCCTGCCCTACGCCGCCGTGGTGTGGAAGCGGCTCGACGAGCTGCGCCGGGCGGGCAAGCGCATCCTGTTCGAGGGCGCGCAAGGCTCGATGCTCGACATCGACCACGGCACTTACCCCTACGTCACCTCATCCAACACGGTGGCGGGCAACGCGGCGGCGGGCAGCGGCATGGGGCCGCGCGCGGTCGGCTATGTGCTGGGCATCAGCAAGGCCTACACCACCCGCGTCGGCTCCGGTCCCTTCCCGACCGAGTTGACGGACGAGATTGGCGAGCTGATCGGCCAGAAGGGTAAGGAGTTCGGCGTCGTCACCGGGCGCAAGCGCCGTTGCGGCTGGTTTGACGCCGTCATGGTCCGCCAAGCGATCAAGACCGGCGGCATCGACGGCATCGCGCTGACCAAGCTGGACGTGCTCGACGGCTTTGACGAGATCAAGGTGTGCGTCGGCTACCGTCTGGACGGCAAGGAGCTGGATTATTTCCCGGCCAACGCCGGCGCCCAGGCTCGCGTCGAACCGATCTATGAGACGTTTGAAGGTTGGAAGGACACCACGCGCGGCGCGCGTTCGTGGGCCGAACTGCCTGCTCAGGCCGTCAAGTATGTCCGCCATATCGAAGAGCTGATTCAGGCTCCGGTCGCCCTGCTGTCCACCAGCCCGGAACGCGACGACACCATCCTGATGACCGATCCGTTTTCGGATTGATCGACCCGCGCCGTTCGGCCCTCCGCCCAGGGGGAGGGGGCCGAACGGGCTATGCGGAATGTTTGTCATCAACAGCTTGCCGTTTCGTTCGCGTGCGCGTTAAGACTTTGTTTGCCCTTTTCGCGCCACCTAGGGCTTGCGCAGGTTCGCTTGTCTCGGGGATACGCCGCTCATGCCGTCCGACGCTCAGACCGCCGCCATGGGTGCGATGGCCAACGCCGACGCTGTCAAGCTGGCGGAACGCTACGAAATCCAGCCCAGCGCGCCACTCCCGATGCTGAACGCGGTGGGCGGCAACGCCTTCACCGCCAAATCGCTGCGCGAAAAGCGCATCGAACCCTTCTCCATCATTTGTCACGCCTCGACCCTGCCCCGGATGGATGTCTGTTCCACCGTGGCCAGCCTCGACAACGGCACGCACATGCGGCTGTTGGATTGGGGATTGGTGGATTGGCCGCAGGATCGTGGACGCCGTTATTGTCTGGTGTTTGAGCGACCGGGCGGGCGCCGTCTGATGGGCGCGCTGACCGACACCATTGACCCGATGCCAGAAGACCAGCTCACCCGGCAGATCGTCCATCCGCTGGTGTCGGCGCTGAAGGAAATGACGAGTCGAGGCGTCGTGCATGGCGCCATCCGACCGACCAACATGTATTTCCGCGATCTCGCCTCGGGCGGGTTGATGCTGGGGGAATGCGTGTCAGCGCAACCTGGCTATGGCCAGAATGTGGTGTTGGAAACCGTTGAACGCGGCATGTCCGCTCCCGCCGGGCGCGGGACCGGAACGGCGGCGGACGACATGTATTCGTTGGGCGTGACGCTGCTGATTCTGGCGCTGGGGCGCAATCCGGTCGCCGGGTTGGACGACGAGGCGATTGTTCAGGCGAAGATCGAGCGCGGTTCGTATCCCGCCCTGGTCCAGCAGCACCGTTTGCCGCTGGCGATCAACGAGGTGGTGCGCGGGCTTCTGGTGGACGACCCCAAACAGCGCTGGACGCTGAATGATCTTGATTTGTGGGTGGCTGGGCGGCGGCTCAGCCCGAAGCAGCCGCAGATTTCCCGGCGCGCCGCGCGGCCAATGGAATTTCAGGGCCAGGAATATTGGCATTGCCGGACATTGGCGCGCGGCTTCGCCCGTCATGTTCCAGCGGCGGCGACGGTCATTGAAAGCGGCGAGCTGGACAAATGGCTGCGCCGTTCGATGGGTGACGATTTGCGGGCGGAGGCCGTCGGCAACGCCATTCAGACGGCGTCCAGCGGCAAGGGCGGCAGCCAAGGCGACCGGCTGGTCGCCCGTGTTTGCATGGCCTTGGACCCGTCGGCGCCGATCCGCTATCGCGGGCGGGCGATGATGCCCGACGGGGTGGCCACCATGCTGGCGGAAGCCTTTTTGCGCAACGAATCGCCGCAGGCGGTCGCCGAAGTGATTGGCAATCAGTTGCCGATGTTCTGGGTGAACGTGCAAAGCGACTTCAAGCCGGAATTCGTGCCTTTGGTCCAAATGTACGACCAGTTGCGCGGTTTTTTGGAGCGCTCGGCCTATGGGTTGGGCATCGAGCGTGTGTTGTACGAGATGAATCCGACGATGCCCTGCATGAGCGGTCTGGTGGTCAAGCAGTTGCCAACCAACCCGGCGGAGCTGCTGCGCGCGCTCGATTGGCTGGGGGCTGGGGGCGAGCGGCACAAAGACCCCATTGATCGGCAAATCGCCGCCTTTCTGGCGGCGCGGCACAAGCGGTCGGACGATTTGCTCTACACGCAGCTTGGCAGCGGGATCGAGCCGACGCGCCGGGTCATCGCCATGCTGACCATTTTGTCGGATGTCCAGGCGCGCACCGGCGTCGATGGGTTGACCCATCTGGCGAGCTGGGTGCAGGCGATGCTGGATCCGGTTTTCCGTCGGTTTCACAATCGGAAGACACAAGAGCTGGTGCGCAAGCAGGCGGACGGCGCGGCCCACAACGGGCGATTGACCGAGCTGCTGAAGGTGGTGGACGATCCCGAATCGTTGCGCCGCGACCGTCTGGAATTCGAGGCGGCGCAGATTGAGTATCGCGAGGCCGACGCTGAGATGGAGAAGGTCCGCCACACCATCGCCGACCGCAACAGCATCGTCGAAACATCCGGGCGGCAAGTGGCCGCCATTGTGTCCAGCCTGCTGTCAACCGTTTTGGTTGCGGGCATCATTTTGCTTTTCGCATTCTGACGGGGGTGACGCTATGGCGCGGAGGCGGAGGAAAAAGGGCGGGATGCTGACGTTGCTCCTGCTGGTCATTCCGGCGGGGCTGATCGTGCTGCCGACCTCCATCCTGTTCGGGGTGGGGATGATCCCGACCATCGTCGCCTACATCGTCGACCGTGATCCGGAAAAATCGGCGCCCATCACGGTCGGTGGGGTGAATTTTTGCGGGTGCATGCCTTTCGCCATCGATTTGTGGAAGCACCAGCACACCATTGGCGCCGTCGCGAAACTGTTGGGCGATCCATTGTCGTGGCTGACCATGTATGGCGCGGCGGCGGTTGGCTGGGGGCTGTATTACGGCATTCCCCCGGTTGTGGCCGGCATGGAGGTGTCCCGCGCCGAAAAGCGCGTGGAAGTTCTGAAGCAGAAGAAAGTCGCGCTGGTTCAGGAATGGGGCCCCGACGTCGCAGGCGATTATTTCGACGAGTCCGGCGGCTTTGAACCTGGCGAAGAGCCGGAGGAGGCGTAAAGCGCCGTCCGCGTCACTGCGACGCCAACAGCCTGCGTGGACGCTGTTCCGCCCCGCTGAGCAAGGACTTCTTGGGATCGCCGATCCAACCGGCAATGTCGTCGATCACCACGGCCCCCTGGCGATCTCGCAGCAGCATGTGGTAGCCGTCAGGATAGACGGCCACGACGTGCCGCTCGTTGGCTTCAAAAGCGGCCAGAGCGCGCTCCACGGGGCGGGGGGGCAACACCTGCTCGTGGGCGCCATAGAGGATCAGCGCGGGGGCGTCCAGGCGACGGCAGGCGGCCAGCGCCTCATCCATCAGATCGGTCAACCCGGCCAGCGCGTCAACCCGCGCGCCCTTGATGACCAGCGGGTCGCGTCCCAGCGCGCGCAGCATCGGCAGATTGTCCGACGGCTCGATGCCCAGGTCGCGGGGAGGATGAACCACCATGCCAGGAACCAACGCGTTGCTGAGCCACAGCGCCACGCGGGGAAAGACCCCCATCGTGTCCCGGCCCCAGACGGCGGGGGCGACCAGGATGGCGCCATCGACCGCGAGAGGGGCGGAGGAATCGGTCAGCGCCGTCAAGGCCACGGCTCCCCCCATGCTTTCGCCCAGGAGGAACAGCGGACGATTCGGGTGGCGACGCCGGAGTTGCGCCACCGCTGTTTTCAGATCAGCGACCAGCGTCGGCGTTCCTGGCCAAACGCCGGTGTTGGCGGTGGCTCCGAAGCCGCGTTGGTCATAGGCGTAGGTGGCGATCCCCTGCGTCGCCCAACGCCGTCCGGCGTCGTCAAAGGCGTTGGAATAGTCGTTGAAGCCGTGAAGCGCCAGGATCACCGCCCGTGGCGGGGTGATTTCGGGCAACCATGAGCGGGTCGGCAACGTGTAGCCGTCGGCGGCGGTCAGAGCGTGGTCGTCCAGGCTGGGGGCGATCACGGCCGGCCCCATCGGTTGCAGTCGGCCCGCGCAGCCGCTGAGCAGGCCGCCGCCCAGCAGCAGAGCGACCCCGACGACCGAGGCTTGGGCCAACGCCGCGAGCCGGTTACGCGGCGTGAGTTTCGCCGCCGCCATGCGCGCCGCCGGTCAATTGCAGGAAGATGTCCTCCAAATTGGATTCTTCCGTGGAGACGTCCACGATGCCCAATCCTGACGCGACGAGGGCGTTGAGAATGGCGTCGGCCCGTTGCCGACTGGGCTGATAACGGACGACCAAGCGCCGAGGCGTCGGCAGTTCCACGGTGAAGCCGTTCAGGGCCGACGGGGCGGCGGTCAAATCACGGTCCAACGTCAGGCAGAGCGCCTTGTTGTCGATTCGGCGCAGCAGGGTGGCGGTTGGCTCGCAGGCCACCATCGCGCCATGGTTGATGATGGCGATGGTGTCGCACAGCTCCTCAGCCTCCTGAAGATAATGCGTGGTCAGCAGAACCGTGGTTCCGGCCCGGTTCAGCGTGCGAACATAGTCCCAAAGCTGGCGGCGCAACTCCACGTCCACCCCGGCGGTCGGCTCGTCCAAGATCAGCACCGGCGGGGTGTGGACCATCGCCTTGGCGACCATCAGGCGGCGTTTCATGCCGCCCGACAGCGAACGGGCGTGGGCGTCGGCCTTGTCGGCCAGCCCGACGGCGGCGAGCAGCTCGTCCGTCCGCCGTTCACGCGCGGGCACGCCATACAACCCGGCTTGCAATTCCAGCATTTCGCGCGGGGTGAAGAAGGGATCCATGTTCAGCTCTTGGGGAACCACGCCGATGGACGCGCGGGCGCGGCGTGGGTCGTCCGTCACCTCATGGCCCCAAATCCGGGCGGTTCCGCCGCTTTTGTTCACCAGCCCGGCCAGAATGTTTATCATGGTGGATTTTCCGGCCCCGTTTGGACCCAGCAATCCGAACAGGGAGCCGCGCGGGATGGCGAGGTCGATCCCCTTCAGCGCGTGCTTGGGGCCAGCCTTGCCGGTCGGCTGGTAAATCTTGGTCAGACCGCGAAGTTCAACCGCGTTCGCCGGAAGATCGACCGGGGCGGGGACGCCCGATGGGGAGAGGTGCGCGACCATGTGTCTTCAAGACCATTCTGGTGGAGTTGCAGGAAACCGAGTCAATCCCGTTGATCCGCGCCGCGCGATGGGTATCATCCGGCCCGCGCGGGCAGTTCCGTGTTCGAGGCTCGTCGCAACGGGCGCTCCCACGATGGCGTGATCGCGCGCGCCTGTCAAAACAGAGGATGATCGCCATGCAGCCGACCGAGACGATTACTGTGGAAACCGCCACCATTGGGTGCGACGGCGGCGGGGGGGCGCTTGGCCATCCGCTGGTGTATCTGACCCTGGACCATGAAGGCCGCGTCGAATGCCCCTATTGCTCGCGCGTTTATGTTCTGAAGGATGGCGTCAAGCTGAGCCACGGCCACTGATTGGACGCGACTCGGCCCAAGGGCCCAAGCCTAAAGTCTGGCGGCGGCCAAGGCGTTCGACGCCCTTGTGCAGGAACATGTCGTGCGGGCATCGGAAGACAGGATGAAAATGACCGGCTGAACGGTTCTGCCCATCCTGTCCCTCCCGGCGTTTTTTGGGGGATCGATTTCTAATTTCAACAAAATCAACCCCCTAATAGGACTATGCCCATTAAGTTACATTCCTGTTATATTTTGACGCGTGGTGTGCGACAGTCCCAGAGATCGGGCTTGACGGATTTCGGCGGGCTGGCATCTACTTTTCTGCGGTGCGGTAAAAGTTGGACTGTTCACAATCGTATGTTTGAGTAGCGAGATGTTGTTTCCAGGCGGTTCAGGCTTGGCGTCGGAAGAGGCGCGCACAATGAGTCATGAGACGGAAGAGCAGTACCGCAGCATCTTCGAAAATGCCGTAGAGGGCATTTATCAAACGACGACGGACGGTCGCTATCTGCGCGTCAACTCAGCCCTGGCTGAGATTTACGGTTACAGCTCCCCCGATGATTTGATCGCCAACCTGACCGACATCGCCGGGCAGCTTTATGTGGATCCCGGCAAGCGCGAAGCCTTCGCCGACCTGATGGCCCGCAAGGACACGGTCCATTCCTTTGAGGCCCGGGTTTTCCGCCGCGACGGCACGATCATCTGGATCGCCGAAAGCGCGCGTTGCGTGCGCGACGCCGCCGGGCGCATCCGCTTTTACGAAGGCACCGTTCAGGACATCACCGAACGCAAGCAGCATGAGGAGAAAATCCGGCTGCTCGCCACCGTGTTCGACAGCGTCGCCGACGGCATCCTGATCGTTGACCCGGAATTGACGGTCCAGGCCATCAACCCGGCCTATGAGATCACCACCGGCTTTCAGCGCGAAGAGTTGCTGCGCCGCCCGCTGGTCCTGTTCGCCCCCGGTTCGCACGAGCGTTCCTTCATTGATTCCATCTGGACCACCGCGCGGCAGGCCGGGCGCTGGCAGGGCGAAGTCACCAGCTTCCGCCATTCCGGCGACGCCTTCGCCGCCGCCCTGTCGGTGACGTCGGTGCGCGCGCCCAGCGGCGTGCTGGAGCATTATGTGCTCACCATCGCCGACATCAGCCAGCGCAAGTCCCAAGAGCACCAGATCCGCTATCAGGCCAGCTTCGACCGGCTGACCGACCTGCCCAACCGCTGGCTGGTCTGCGAACGGCTGGAAGAGGCGATTGCGCGCGCCCAGCGCAACCACAGCAAGGTCGCGGTCGCCTTCCTCGACCTCAACCGCTTCAAGCAAGTCAACGACACGCTCGGCCATCACGCCGGGGATGATCTGCTGAAGCTGGTGGCGCGGCGGTTGCGCAACTGCACGCGGATGACCGACACGGTTGGCCGCCTGGGCGGCGACGAGTTCCTGATCGTCGCCCCCGACGCCGCCGACCGTTCGGCGGGCGCGCGTCTTGTCGAGAAGATCCTCTATTCGATGGACGAGCCGTTTGGCGTCCACAATCAAGAATTGTTCTGCGGCGCGTCCATCGGGCTGGCCTTCTACCCCGACGACGGCGAAACGGCGGACCAGCTTCTGCGCAACGCCGATCTGGCCATGTATCACGCCAAGCGCAACCCGGAGCACAAGTTCGTGTTCTACGATGGCGGGATGCGCGAGCGGTCGGGATTCTCGCTGGGGCTGGAAAGCGATCTGCGCCGGGCCAGCGGCGGCGAAGAGTTCGAACTGCATTACCAGCCCAAGATTGATCTGGCGACCGACCGGGTGATCGGGGCGGAGGCGCTGATCCGCTGGCGTCACCCGGTGCGCGGCATGGTCAGCCCGGCGGAATTCATCCCGCTGGCCGAAGACACCGGCCTGATCTGGGAAATCGGCGCCTGGACCTTCATGGAAGCCTGCCGCCAACTGGCGGTGTGGACCAAGCAGGGCGTTCCGATTCCCTCGGTGTCGGTCAACCTGTCGCCGCGCCAGTTCCAGGACGCGCGGCTGGTCGGCTTCGTCCGCAGCGTCGTCGAGGCGTCCGGCATTCAGCCCGACCGGTTGGAACTGGAGCTGACCGAAGGCGCGATGATCGGCGACATCGAAAAGGCGGTGACGATCCTGAATGGCCTGAAGGACATCGGCGTCCGCCTGTCCATCGATGATTTCGGCACCGGCTATTCGTCGCTCGCCTATCTCAAGCGCTTCCCCATCGACACGCTGAAGATTGACCGCAGCTTCGTTCGCGACATCGTCAAGTCGTCCACCGATCCGGCGATTGTCGGCACCATCGTGAATCTTGCCGAAAGCCTGGGCTTCGACACCATCGCCGAAGGGGTGGAGACTTGGGAGCAGGCGGCGATGTTGCGCGAACAACGCTGCACCCGCATCCAGGGCTATCTCATCAGCCGCCCCTTGCCGGCGGAGATGTTCGCGGCCTTCATGAGCAACCGCGCGGTGGCCGCGTAACGGCCTGCGACTGGGCGTTGACGACATCCGCCGATTTCATTGATATGCCGGGTGTCGTTCCCTTGCGCGTCGCCGGGGCCACTCACGGATTGTTTGATGGCGAGCATCGGCGAAGCGCTTGTGATGGCCCTGGATCTGCATCAGGCGGGGCGCGTCGGCGAAGCGAGACTCCTGTACCAGCGCATTCTTGACGCGGATCCGGAGCAGGCCGACGCGCACCACCTGCTGGGCGTGCTGTGCGGCATGGCTGGGGATGTCGCCGGGGCGCGGCGGCGGATCGCGCGGGCGGTGGCGCTGGCCCCGGCCCGGCCCGATTTTCACGGCAATCTGGCGAACATTCTGCGGGCCGACGCGGACAAGGAGGGCGCCGGGCGGCATGACGCCCACAGCCTGACCCTGCAACCCGACAATGTTGAGGCTGCATCCCGGCTTGGCGCGCTGCGCGCCGCGCAAGGGGCGACAGATTCGGCGCGGGAACTGGCGTGTCAGGCTCTCTCCAATTCAGCGGCGGTGAGTCTGGAGGCGTTGACTGGGCTGGCGCTGGCGCTCAGCCGCGTCGATGGCTTGGAGGATTGGGCGGCGGCGCTGTTGGAGCGGGCGGCGGAGCGCGATCCGACCTCGGCGCTTGTGCAGGCGAATCTGGCTCTGGTCCGGCAGCGGCAGGGCCGCGCGGCGCAGGCGGCGGAGCATTTTCGCCAAGCGCTGGACCGGGATCCGCAATTCGCCCTGGTGTGGGGCGCCTTGGGGCAAAGTCGCGTCGATTCGGGGCGTCTGGCCGAGGCCGCCGCGCTGTTCCAACGTCAAGCGGCGCTGCGCCCGGATGACCCGTCGCCCTACCGCCGTTTGGGGGACATCGCCCGGCGTCAAGGCCAAAGCGGCATGGCGGAGCGCGCCTTGCTGTGGGCGGAAGCCCTGGAACCGGGCGACCGCGACAGCGGCTTGACCCTGGCCGTCCTGCTTCTGGCCCGCAAAGAGGCGGCGGCGGCGGAACGGCGCTTGACGGCGCTGGCGCGGCGGGCGCCGGATGATCCGGTCATCCTCTACAATCTTGCCCAAGCGCTCATCGAACAGTCGGATCGCGACGGCGCCCTGGCGCTGTTGCGGCGGGTGGTGGCGCTGGCCCCGGATCTGGGCGATCCTCTGCACAGTCTGGGCGCGCTGTTGACCGGGCTTGGTTTCGCCCGACTTGGTTCGGCGTGGCTGGAGCGCGCCTTGCGGTTCGGCGCGGATCGGGCCAACTGGCATCGGGCGGCCATGCTGTCGATCCTCTATGTGTCCGGCGTTGACGCGGACCGCCGTTTTGCGCTGCACCGCCGTCTGGAAGCCGCCTTTCCGCCGCTGGCCGCGCCGCCGCTTCCCTTCGCCAACCGCTTGGACCCGGATCGCCGCTTGCGGATCGGTTATCTGACCTCCGACCTGCGGGCGTTTCAGCCCATCGGGCGCAACCTGCTGCCGCTGTTTGAGAATCGCGACCGGGAGGGCTTCGAGGTCATCGTCTACGCCCATGTTCTGGAACCCGACGCGACGACGGAGCGGTTCCGCGCCCTGTCCGACGGCTGGCGCGACATCACCGGGCAGGACGATTCGACGGTCGCCGCGCGGATGCGGGCGGACGGCGTGGACATTTTGGTTCCGTTGGGGATCCGCTTCGACAACAACCGCCCCCACATCTGCCACCTGCGGCCCGCCCCGGTGCAGGTCAGTTTTCACGACGCGGCGACCAGCGGCCTGTCGGCCATCGATTATCTCATCACCGACCGGACGATGACGCCGCGCCATGGGCTGGAGCGCTTCACCGAACGGCCTTTGCGCCTGCCCAGCTTTTACGTGGCGGCGATCCCCGCCGCCGCGCCGCCGCCCGGCCCATTGCCGATGCTGGCCGATGGGGTGATCCGCTTTGGCTGTTTCAACAACCCGGCCAAGATCTCGGATGAGACGTTGCGGCTGTGGGCCAAGCTGATGGCGCGGATTCCGCAAGCGCGGCTGGTGCTGAAATATTTGGATTCTTACCGCTCCGAGCTTTGCGTCGGCCGCATCCGCGCGGCGTTGCGCGCGGGCGGGGTCGATCCGTCCCGGTTGTGGGCCGACCCGGCGGAGGCGGAGCGGCCCGCCACTCACCTCGCCCGATACAGCGGCATCGACGTCGCGCTGGATCCCTTTCCCTTCTGCGGCTCGACGACGACCTTCGAGGCGCTGGTCATGGGCGTTCCGGTCATCACCCTGCCGGGCGACACCATGGTCAGCCGCTGGTCGGCGTCGATGCTGCGCGCCTTGCGCTTGGACGGTCTGGTGGCGTCCTGCGAAGACGACTATGTGACCATCGCCGAGGCGTTGGCGAGCGATCCGGCCCGTCTGTCGGACCTGCGGGCGACGCTGCGGGACCGGCTGGCCGCGTCCCCGCTGTGCGACGGTCGCCGCCGCGCCCGTCAGGTCGAGCGCTTGTACCGGGCGGTTTGGCGGCGTTTCTGCCATGAACGGACGCAAACGGGGGCGTGATGGCGAGCGTAAGCGACGCGCTGCTGGCGGCGCTGGATCACCAGGACCAGGGGCGCGTCGTCGAGGCGGAGACGTTGCATCGCCGCATTCTCGACGCCGCTCCGGCGACGGTGGACGCGTGGCACCTGCTGGGGCTTCTGCTGGCGCAGTCTGGGCGGCTGGAGGCGGCGGAACCGCTGCTGCGCCGGGCCGTGGCGTTGGCCCCCGACCGGCCCGATTGCGTGGGAAACCTCGCCAAGCTGTTGATGGCGCTTGGCCGACGTGGCGAGGTTGTGTGGCTGTGTCAGGCCGTCGCCCTGATCGCGCCGGATCGGCTGGAACCCTGGATGCCGGAGATTCTTGCGCAAGCCGGGCAACGGCGGCTTGAGGGCGGCGATCCGCGCGCGGCGTGTCGGCTGCTGTCGCTTGCGGCGGCGGCAATGCCCGATGTGGGCGTCGTCCAGGCTCACTTGGGGGTGGCGTTCCAACGGCTTGGGCAAAACGACGCGGCGGAGGGGTGTTACCGCGTCGCGCTGGACTGTGGGTTCGATGCGCCGGATCTGCGCGCCAATCTGTCGGACATCCTGTTTGCCCGTGGGCGGTCCTGGCAATACGGCGGCGGCCATGCGGAGGCGTTGGCGCTGTTTGGCGAGGCGTGGCGGTTGATTGCGGGACAGGCCCAGGCCGCTGGGGCGGACCGGGCGCGTGACTTGTGCTTGTTCATCGGCGTGTCGTGGCACGCGGTGAGCGTCTATGAGAACGCCGCGCGGGCGTTCGCCAACGCGGTCATGCTGGATCCGGCGCATCCGGCGGCGCTCGACAGCGCGGCGCGGGGCTGGCTGGATTGTCGGGAGCGCGAACGGGGGATGCGGGCGCTGATGTGGCGCTGGACGCTCGACCCGACGAATGTGGATCTGTGTCTGGGCGCGGCGCGTGCGCTGGTGCTGGCGCGGGAGCCGAGGGAAGCGGCGGAATGGTACGGTCGCGCCGCGCGGTTGGGCGACGATCCGGGGCATGAGGCCTCGGCGATTCTGTCTCTCAACCTGACCAACGCTCCGGCGGCTGTCATCACGGCGGCGGCGCGGCGTTGGGCGGCGCGCCATGCCGAACCGTTGTCGCGCGCGGCGCCGTCGCCCGCCGCACGGTCTTCGGCGGGGCGTCCGCTGCGCGTTGGCTATCTGTGCGAAAATTTCCTGACGCACGACTTCACCTGTCTGCCGCTGGTCGAGCATCACAGCGCGGATTTCACCATTGCGGTCTATTCCCTGGGCCGCGATGACGACAACGAGCTGTTGGCGCGTTACGCGACGGCGGCGGGGCTGTTCCGCCGGGTTCCTGGGTTGGACAACGCGGCGTTGGCCGATCTGATTCGCGCCGACGCCATCGACATTCTGGTGGATGGCGCTGGTTTTTCCTCACACAGCGCGCGGCTGTTGACCATGGCGCGGCGCCCGGCCCCGCTTCAGATCCATTTTCCGGTGATGACGACCACCGGCTTGTCGGCGATGGACGCGGTGCTGGTGGATGGAACCACGGTTCCGGTCGGGCGAGACGCGGATTTTTCCGAGCAGGTCATGCGGTTGCCCATCGGCTACCATTACTCGCCCCTCGCTCCGACGCCTGACGTGGCGCGGGAACCTCCCGTCGCCAAGACGGGGGGCGTCACGTTTGGCAGTTTCAACGCGATGAGCAAACTGTCGGCGGCCACCCTGGAGGCATGGGCGTTGATTTTGCGCCGCCTTCCCACCGCGCGCCTGATCGTCAAATCAATCGACGTCACCGTCAGCGACCAACGGGCGTTGAGCCGGGCATTGGGGCCGCAGCTTGAGGTTCGTGGGCCGACCGCCAGCGTGGACGAGCATATGGCGGCGTTCAACGGCATCGACATCCACCTCGACAGCTTCCCCTATGGCGGCGTCACCACGACGGCGCAAGCCCTGTGGATGGGCGTGCCGGTCGTCACCCTGGCGGGAGACCGGGTGCTGGACCGCTATGGCGCGTCGCTGCTGCGCGCGGTGTCTTTGGAGGATTTGGTCACGCGCTCGCTCACCGACTATGTCGAGACGGCGGTCGGGCTGGCCGGAAACGTGGAGCGGCTGCGCGCGCTGCGGGGCGATCTGCGCGCCCGGATGCGGGCGTCGCCCCTGTCGGATCCGGTGCAATTCACCAAGGATGTCGAAGGCGCCTATCACGCGCTGTGGCGGCGGATGTCGGGTATGGCTGGGCGTGTTGACGTGTGAACGCAAAGCAAGATGGATCAGAAGGATAGGTTTAAACGCCTACATAGAAACAAACAGATACACGCATAGGTATTCATCAGAAAATTATCGGTTATTTTTCATAAAGTGAACCAGATCCAACGTTGGACTGGCGCTGGATATAATCTCCAAGATCAAATAAAATTACGAGAAAGAGGATATTTAAAATATCTCGTAAAAATTGTTCTTAAAATTCTCCCAAAGTCTCGTGAAGCTTTTCGATGCTCTTGATGCGGTCACGCCCGGCGTTGCCGGAAAGACGAATCAGTTCAGCCGCCAGGACATGTATCACCGCCATTACCGCGACATGGTTGTCGAGCGGGGCCAAGCTGCGGGTTTCGCAACGGAAGGTCAGGGGTGGGGTTGGTCCTTCCAGGGGGGAATGGCTGTCGGCGAGCAGGATGGTGGGAACGCCGCGCGCCAGCGCCGCTCGCAGCAATTCGATGATCGCCGGGGTGCGGCGGCGGATGCCGACCAGCAGCAGGACGTCTTGCTCGTCGAGGTCGGCGAAGGTCTCGGCCAGCGTTTCGCCAGCGGCGACCATGTGGTGAACCTCGGCCCGGACCTGGATGAACTGCCAACGTGCGTATCCGGCGAGAAAGGCGCTGTTGCGGGCGCCGCACACCCAAATGCGCCGGGCCGTGTGCAGCAGGGCGGCGGCCTGCCGCAGCGCGTCCGGGTCGATCTGGCGGGCGGTGGCGGCGATGGCCTCGACGCTGCGCTGAAAATGGGCGTCCACCGATGGAGGAGCGTCGGCGCTGGGCGTGGCCGGTTGATCGAGCAGATAGAGCGGCGATCCCCATTCGGTGCCGCGCCGGGAGGCCAACCGCGCCTCTTCAAAATTGGCGAAGCCCAGGCGGCGGACCAAACGGGACACCGTCATTTTCGACACGCCGGCGCTGCGCGCCAATTCGGTCGCCGAATAACCGGACAACTCGCCAGGGCAGGCTAGAATCACGTCGGCCAACTGCCGCTCGCTGCGGCTCAGGGCGGCGTAACGGTCGTGGATTCGGGTGGTCAGAGCCTGTTCGGGCAATGTGCCGGTTTTTTGGTCGGTCATTTGCGCGTTTCTTGAGCAATAACGGTTAGGAGGGTAGGTTACGAGCGTAACGAATTTTAGTACATATGGGATAATTGTATCATTTCAGCCCTTTGGGATCGATGCGCGCGGCCGTCGTCCGGCTGGCACGGCGTTTGAAATGCATGGGAACGTCCTTTTGCTTGGAGATCGAACACCATGCGGTTTGCAACGATACTCGGTGCTGTCGGCTTTGCCACGGCTGTTCTCGTGGGTGGCATGACCGGCGCGGCGCAGGCCGACGCGCTGGAGCGGATCACCAAGGACAAGGTTTTGCGCGTCGCCGTGCCGCAGGATTTCCCGCCCTTCGGCTCGGTCGGCACCGATCTGAAGCCGGTCGGCTATGACATCGACGCCGCCGGTCTGATCGCCAAGGAACTGGGCGCCAAGGTTGAATTGGTTCCCGTCAGCAGTTCCAACCGCATCCCCTATTTGACCACCGGAAAGGTCGATCTGGTCATCTCCAGCCTTGGCAAGAACGCCGAGCGCGAAAAGGTCATCGATTTCTCGGTCGCCTACGCCCCCTTCTACAACGGCGTGTTCGGGCCGGAGGCCAGCGCGGTGGAGAAGGTCGAGGATCTGAACGGCAAGACGGTCGGCGTCACCCGTGGTTCGGTCGAGGACATCGAACTGTCGAAGATCGTCACCGACAAGGTCACGGTGCGCCGGTACGAGGACAACAACGGCACGATTTCCGCCTTCCTCTCCGGTCAGGTGGAGTTGGTCGCCACCGGCAACGTCGTCGCCGCCGCGATCTTCGAGCGCAACCCGCCGCGCCTGCCGATCCTGAAATTCCTCATCAAGAATTCGCCCTGCTTCGTCGGTCTGAACAAGGAGGAAGGCCCGCTGCTGGAGAAGGTGAACGGCATCCTGACCAAGGCCAAGGCCGACGGCTCGCTGAGCGCCATCGCCAAGAAGTGGCTGGGAACGCCCCTGCCCAAGGATCTGTAACCGGCTCCACTCACTTCCAGCGCGGGCGATCCCATGGCCTATCGGTTTGATTTTGCGTCCTTGTTGGACTATGCGCCCGTGCTGGTCAACGGCGTGGCGACCACGGTCGGTTTGACCCTGGTCGGCGCCGTGCTGGGCGTGGGCATCGGCGTCGGCGGGGCGGCGGCGCGGTCATCGGCCAACGCGCCGCTGCGCGTCGCGGTTGGCGCCTATGTCGAGCTGATCCGCAACACGCCTTTTCTCGTCCAGCTTTTCTTCATCTTCTTCGGTCTGCCGTCCTTGGGCGTCCGATTGCCGGAATGGCAGGCGGCGCTGCTGGCGATGGTCATCAACCTGGGCGCCTACGCCACCGAGATCATCCGGGCCGGCATCGACGCGACGCCGAAGGGTCAGATCGAAGCGGGCGCCAGCCTGGGGATGAGCGGGCCGCAGATTTTCCGCTACATCATCCTTGGCCCGGCGATGGGCAAGATTTGGCCCGCGCTGACCAGCCAGATCATCATCGTCATGCTGGGATCGTCGGTCTGTTCGCAGATCGCGGTGGAGGAGCTGAGCTTCGCCGCCAACTTCATCCAATCCCGCAACTTCCGCCCGTTCGAGGTCTATTTCGTGGCGACCGCGCTGTATCTGGCGCTGGCGGTCGGGCTGCGGTGGCTCTTGGCCCGGCTGGGGGACCGGCTGTTCGCGAGGGCCGCCCGTGCTTAACTTCACCTTCTGGGACATTCTGTCCAACCTGCTGCTGGCGGCGCGCTGGACCGTGCTGCTGTCGGCCATCGCCTTCGTCTGCGGCGGCGTCGCCGGGCTTCTGGTGCTGCTGGCGCGCGTCGCCCCGTTGCGCCCACTGCAAGGCGCCATGAAAATCTACATCGAGCTGTTCCAGGGCACGCCCCTGCTGATGCAGCTTTTCATCGTTTTTTTCGTCCTGCCGCTGGTCGGCGTCGAAACCTCGCCCTGGACGGCGGCGGCGGTGTCGCTGACTTTGTTCACCAGCGCCTATCTCGCGGAAATCTGGCGCGGTTGCGTCGACGCCGTGCCGAAGGGCCAATGGGAAGCCTCGGCCAGTCTGGCGCTGAACTATGCCGAACAAATGCGTTACGTCGTGTTGCCGCAGGCGCTGCGCATCGCCGTTCCGCCCACCGTCGGCTTTTCGGTCCAGGTGGTGAAGGGAACCGCCGTCACCTCGATCATCGGCTTTGTCGAGATCACCAAGGCGGGAACGATGATAACCAACGCCACCTTTCAGCCCTTCCTGGTCTATGGCCTCGTCGGGTTGCTGTATTTCGCCCTCTGCTACCCCTTGTCGCTCTCGGCCAAGGCGCTGGAAAGGAAGCTCAATGTCGCTCGCTGATGGATCCGTTCCGCCGTCCCCCCGTCCCCTGGTCAAGCTGACCAACATCCGCAAATCCTTTGGCCCGGTGGAGGTGCTGAAGGGGGTGGACATGGCGGTGCAGGAGGGGCAGGTCGTCGCCATGATCGGGCGCAGCGGCTCGGGCAAAAGCACCCTGCTGCGCAGCGTCAACGGGCTGGAGCGCATCGACGACGGCGTCATTGAGGTGGATGGCGAATGCGTCGATCCCAGCCAGATCGATTTGCGGGCGCTGCGCCTGAAGGTCGGCATGGTGTTCCAGCAATTCAACCTGTTCCCCCATTTGACCGCTGGCGAAAACGTCATGCTGGCCCTGAAGGTGGTGAAGAAGCAGGACAAGGCGTCGTGCCGCGCGGCGGCGGAACAGGCGTTGGCCAAGGTCGGGTTGGGCCACAAATTCGACGCCTACCCCTCGCATCTGTCGGGCGGCCAGCAACAGCGCGTCGCCATCGCCCGGTCGCTGGCGATGGCCCCGAAGGTGCTGCTGTGCGACGAGATCACCTCGGCGCTCGACCCCGAACTGGTCAGCGAGGTGCTGTCCGTCGTCCGCAAGCTGGCGGAAGAAGGAATGACTTTGCTGCTGGTGACGCACGAGATGCGCTTCGCCCGCGAGGTCTGCGATTCCCTGGTCTTCATGCATGGCGGGCGCATCATCGAACAGGGACCGCCCGCCGACCTGTTCGACCATCCCAAAACCCCTGAATTGGCCCAGTTCGTCGGCATGGTCGAGGCGCGATGAGGATAATTGTTCTATGTAAAGCGACAATGATGTTCTGACGCGTTGGATTGTTCCCGAAGCTCTTTTGGCCGCATGATTGGGTCAACGAGGCAAGCCCAAGCGGCACAGGAGGGTTTCGGTTATGCTGACAATCCGTCATCGGGATGAACGCGGCGCGGCGAACATGGGTTGGCTGAACAGCCAGCACAGTTTCTCTTTCGGCCATTATCATGATCCGGACCAGATGGGCTTTCGCGCCCTGCGGGTCATCAACGAGGATCGGGTGATCCCCGGCGCCGGGTTCCCCACCCATGGCCACGCCAACATGGAGATTGTCTCTTACGTGCTGAACGGCGCGTTGGAGCACAAGGATTCCATCGGCACCGGCTCCATCATCCGGCCCGGCGAGGTCCAGCGCATGAGCGCCGGGCGCGGCATACGCCACAGCGAATACAACGCCTCGCAGGCCGATCCCGTGCATTTCCTGCAAATCTGGATTTTGCCGGAGGTCCATGGGCTGGCTCCCAGCTACGAGCAATCGGCCTACTCCGACGCGGAAAAGCGCGGCCAACTGCGGCTGGTCGGTTCCCGCGACGGGCGGGAGGGCAGCGTGACCATCCACCAGGATGTGGATCTGTACGCTGCTCTGTTGGACGGCGAAGAAAGCGCCAGCCTGCCGTTGCGTCCGGGCCGTCACGCCTGGGTGCAGGTGGCGCGCGGTCAGGTTCACGTCAACGGCGTGCTGCTGAAGGAAGGCGACGGCGCGGCGCTGAGCGACGAGGCCGCCGTCACGCTCGACAAGGCCGACGTCGCTGAGGTGCTGGTCTTTGATCTGGCGTAAGGGTTGATGAGACGAGAGGGGGCGGACCGGATGAACGGCCCGCCCCTTTTTCGTCACGCGGTGGTGGTCAGCGCCAGCCGGGCGGCGATTCCGGCCCCGTAACGCGGGTCGGCGGCGTGGAAATGCGCCAACTGGCGTTCCTGGATGAAGCGGGGGGCCTTGCTCAGCGATCCGGCGATGTTGTCCATCAACCGCGCTTGCGCCTCCTCCCCGATCAGGCGGAACAGGGCGCCCGCCTGGGCGTAATCGTCGTTGTCGTCCCGATGGTTGTAGCGGTCGGCGTCGCCGCTGATCCGCAAGGGCGGTTCGGACGCGGCGGCGCTCTGCGTCGGGCCGCCGAAGCTGTTCGGCTCGTAATGCGGCGTCCCGCCGCCGTTGCCGTCAAAACGCATCGCCCCGTCGCGCTGGTGGTTGTGGACCGGGCAGCCCTGCGGGCGGTTGACCGGCAGATGGGCGTAATTGCCGCCCAGCCGGTAGCGATGGGCGTCGGCGTAGGCGAACAGGCGGCCTTGCAGCATCTTGTCGGGGCTGAAGGAAATGCCGGGAACGACGCTGGCCGGGCTGAAGGCCGATTGTTCGGTCTCCGCGAAGAAATTCTCCGGGTTGCGGTTCAGGATCAATTCGCCGAATTCAACCAGCGGATAATCGGCGTGCGGCCATACCTTCGTCAGATCGAACGGGTTGATGGCGTAGGCGTCCGCCTCGACCTCCGTCATGATCTGGACGGAGACGGTCCAGGCCGGGAAATCGCCGTCCTGGATGGCGGCGTGGAGATCGCGGGTGGCGTGGTCGGGATCGACGCCCGCCATCGTGGCGGCTTGATCGGCGGTGAAGTTCTGGATCCCCTGGCGGGTCTTGAAGTGATACTTGACCCAGAAACGTTCGCCCGCCGCGTTGATCCAAGAAAAAGTGTGGCTGGAAAAGCCGTCCATGTGGCGGTAGCCGCGCGGCGTGCCCCGGTCGCTGAACAGGATGGTCAACTGGTGCATGGTTTCCGGCGACAGCGAGAAGAAATCCCACATCGCCGTAGGATCCTTCAGATTGGTCGCCGGGTTGCGCTTTTGCGTGTGAATGAAGTCGGGGAACTTCAGCGGATCGCGCAGGAAGAACACCGGGGTGTTGTTGCCGACCAGATCGTAATTGCCCTCTTCGGTGTAGAACTTCACCGCGAAGCCGCGCGGGTCGCGGTCGGCGTCCGCCGATCCCTTTTCGCCGCCGACGGTGGAAAAGCGCAGGAAGACCGGCGTTTCCTTGCCGACCGCCGCCAGGAAGGCGGCCTTGGTCCAGCCGGTCACGTCGCGGGTGACGCGGAAGACGCCGTAGGCGCCGGCGCCCTTGGCGTGGACCACCCGTTCGGGGATGCGTTCACGGTTGAAATGGGCCAGCTTTTCAATCAGGTGGAAATCCTGCAACAGCAGCGGCCCGCGCGGCCCGGCGCTCAAGGAATTCTGGTTGTCGGCGACGGGCTGGCCGAAGCTGGTGGTCAAGACGCTCATGATCGGTTCCTCGCGGTGGGTGGCCTGTGCGTGGGTCTGGTTATCCACCCCCGGCGTTGATATATCCAAGACATGGTTTGGAACGATCTGATAGGTGATGGCTATGAATATCGCTGGTCTGTCCCTGCGTGATTTGGAGTATGTGGCGGCGGTCGCCGACCTGCGCCATTTCGGCAAGGCGGCGGAGCGCTGCGGCGTCAGCCAACCATCCTTGAGCGCGCAAATCCGCAAGCTGGAGGACGGCCTCGGCCTCGCATTGTTCGAGCGCACCAGCCGCCGCGTCCTGACCACCCCGGCGGGGGAGCCGATCATCCGGCAGGCCCGCGTCGTGCTGGCCGAGGCGCAACGGCTGCTGGCGCTGGCCGAGGGGCAGGATGGCGGCCTGTCCGGAAGCTTCCGTCTGGCCGCCATTCAAACCCTGGGGCCGTATCTGTTCCCCCATCTGCTGCCGATTTTGCGGGCGCATCACCCCGATCTGACGTTGATCCTGTCGGAAGGACGCACCGACGGCCTGTTGGAGGAGTTGCGGGACGGGCGGATCGACGCCGTTCTGCTGGCCCTGCCGGTCGAGGCGGAGGGAATCGCCGCCGAAGCGCTGTTCTTCGAGCCGTTCGTGCTGGCCCATCCGGTCGGCCATCGGCTGGGGCAAAGGCCGGTTTTGAGCCTGTCCGACGTCGATCCCGCCGAGCTGCTGTTGCTGGAGGAAGGGCATTGCCTGCGCGATCAGGCGCTGGCGGTCTGCGGCGTCACCGCGCGGGCCGGGCGGCACGCCACCGGGTTGGAGACGCTGCGCCACATGGTGGCGGCGGGCAATGGCTGCACGCTGATGCCGCTGTTGGCGACGGGCGACGCCGCCACGGTGGGCGGGCTGGTCGGCTACCGCGCCTTCGCCGCCGACCGGCCCGGACGGGCGGTTGGCTTGGCGTGGCGGGCCAGCGACCCGCGCGGACGGGGTTTGCGCGCTCTGGCCGGGCTGTTTCGCGCGGCGCTCCCCGCCTCCGCTGGATGCTCGCCGGTTGAGGCCGGGCCGACCGCTTAAGCGATCTTCTGGCCGACGCTGGAATCCCACACGACCGCCCGGTTGCGGCCATCGCGCTTGGCCTGATAGAGCGCCGCGTCGGCCCGGCGCAGAACGGTGGCGACGTCCGGCGAATCCTCCGGCCAGCGGGCGATGCCGATGGAGCAGCCGACCCGCACCATGGAGCCGCCAATCGACACCGGCTCGTTCACCGCCGCGATGACGCGGGCGGCCAGGGCGTCGGCGTCGGGCGGCGGTTGGGTGGCGGAGCGCGGCAGAATCGCCGCGAACTCGTCGCCGCCCAAACGGGCCACCACGTCGTCGTCGCGGAACAGGGTGGTCAGGCGTTGGCCGACTTGGCGCAGCACCGTGTCCCCGGCGTCATGGCCCAGCCGGTCGTTGATCGGTTTGAAACCGTCAAGGTCGATGTACATCATCGCCGCCGCCCCGGTCCCGTGGGTGCAGGCTTCCAGATATTGTTCAAAATAGCGGCGGTTGGGCAGGGTGGTCAGCCGGTCCTGATAGGCGATGTCCTCCAACCGCATCAGCGCGGCGTCCTTGTGCGTCAGGCTGTCGATCAGGTCGCGCAGGGCGGCGGACAGATGGCCGATTTCCGTCGTTCCGCCGACGTTGGGAATCTCAACGCCGCTTTCCCCCTGGCGGATCCGTTCGGCGGCGCGGGCGATGGCGATCAATGGGCGGGCGATGCGCCCGGCGGCGAACCAGCCCAGCGCGCTGAACAGCAGCGCCAGCGCCGCGCCCGATCCGATGATGGTCAAACGCAGCTTGTCGGCTTCCGCATGGACGACGCTGGTCGGTTGGCGGGCCAGGACGGTCCAGCCGAGACCGGCGTAATCATTCACGCCCTTGCCGTGGGCGATGCCGGTCACGTAGGAAACCCCGTCGGCCCACGGTCGGGTCTCCCACCCGTCTTTGAACGCGACGGCGGCGTGGGGCAGTGGTTTGCCGATGGTGTCTTCCGGCCCCAACAGCACCGTGCCGTCCGCCGACAGGATGTAGACGGTCAGGCTCTGACGGTCGCGCAGCGGGTCGGTCAGTTCCCGCATGGTGGCGCGTGTCCATTCCCAACTGTAATGCACCGCCAGCACGCCAACCGGCTTGCCGTTCCGATCCAGCAGCGGGGCGGAGACGTCGACGAATTTCGGCTCCTCGCCCGCCAGATAGGGAACCTTGCCTTTCAGGGCGACCGCCTCGTGCACGTCGCCGACGAAAAGACCCTTCAGCCCCTGGGCGTGAACCGGGCGGCTGGCGATGTTCAGCCCCACCAGCAGGCCGTTGCTGGCGGCCAGCACCGTGCCGGAAAGGTCGGTCATGCCGATCCAGGCGATGGTCGGGTCGCGCCGCTTCAACTCCTCCATCGTCGCCCGCGCCACCTCGGGATCCTTCAGCGCGTCGATGCGGGCGAGCGAGGCGATGAGGTTGGCGCGCGCCCACATGGTCGAATCCAACTGATGGGCCAGCGATTGCGCCACCCCCATCATCGAATTGCCGACCTCGCGGCTCAGCACCTGCTCGGCCTGGGTGCCGACGAACAGCCCCTTGGCGAGCGTCAAGCCCATCACCAGAAGCGCTGTGGTGGCCGCGACCGTGACGCGGAGGCCCAACGGCCGCGTGGACGAAAAAGGCATCGGCGGTTCCTGTCGGCGCTGGCCCAATCAAACGGTTCGGCTAAGGGGCATGGCGGGATGAGCGTCATACGTAGGTACACGAACAAGATGGCGATGGAAGGTTAAAAATTTCGACGCTCGCGAACCGGCGACGCAAGGGGGCGCTCACGCGCAAAAAAAGTTCGCCGCACTGACGTTCCGCATATTGCATAAAAAGCAAAAGGCCGCTAGCTATACGCCTGCGGCCCGAGTTTGGGGAGGAAACGCCTGATACAAGGCGCTAAAAACAAAGATAATGCTGCGTCGCAGAAAATCCAGCCCATGTGGCTGGATTTTTCGTTTGGAAGGCTGACATTCCGAAAACGGATGTGTGTGGTGGTCGCGCTGGCGATGGTCCGCGTTATGATGCGGGATCAACCAGACTGCACCGGGAAGACACATCATCATGAAACGGCGCGCGTTCCTCACCACCGCCGGGGTCGGCCTTGCCGCTGGCACGGTCGCCGCTCCCGCCATCGCGCAGAGCCAACCCGAGATCAAATGGCGCCTCGCCTCCAGCTATCCCAAAAGCCTGGACACCATCTACGGCGCGGTTGAGTTCATCGCCAAGCGGGTGGCGGCCGCCACCGACAACAAATTCCAGATCCGCACCTTCGCGGCGGGCGAAATCGTTCCGGCGCTTCAGGTGTTGGACGCGGTGCAGAACGGCACGGTCGAATGCGGCCAGTCCGCCGCCTATTTCTACGTCGGCAAGGATCCGACCTTCTGCTTCGACACGGCGATGCCGTTTGGGCTGAACACCCGCCAGCACATGGCGTGGATGATGCACGGCGGCGGGCTGGAACTGATGCGGGAGCAGTTCAAGGAGTACAACATCCTGAACATCCCGGCGGGCAACACCGGCGCGCAGATGGGCGGCTGGTTCCGCAAGGAAATCAAATCGACGGACGATCTCAAAGGCCTGAAGATGCGCATCGGCGGGCTGGCCGGGCAGGTGCTGACCCCGTTGGGGCTGGTGCCGCAGCAGCTTGGCGGCGGCGACATCTATCCGGCGTTGGAGCGCGGAACCATCGACGCCGCCGAATTCGTCGGCCCCTATGACGACGAGAAGCTGGGCTTCCACAAGGTCGCCAAGAACTACTATTACCCCGGCTGGTGGGAAGGTTCGGCGCAGATTCCGCTGCTGTTCAACATGCAGGCGTGGGACCAGCTTCCGGCCTCCTACCGCACGGTCCTGGAAATGGCCTGTTGGGAGGCCAACACCTGGATGCTGGCCAAATACGACACGCTCAACGCCTCGGCCCTGAAGCGGCTCGTTGGCGGCGGCGCCGTGCTGCGCATGTTCCCGCGCGAGATGATGCAGGCCTGCGAAAAGGCCGCCTTCGATCTCTACGACCAGATCGCCGGGACCAACCCGCGCTTCAAGAAAGTGTATGAGGCGTGGAAGCCGTTCCTGGAGGAGGAGCGGCTGTGGTTCCGCGTCGCCGAGAATGGCTTTGACAGCTTCGTCTACAGCCAGTCGGCCCAACGTCGCTGAATCGGGGCCGCTACGTTCGGAGTCGTTCGCGCGAGTCGTGGGGAGTGCGGCGGTATGTCATCCGCGCCCCCCATCATTCGTCTTCTCAATCGCCTGCGGATGGCGCAAACTGCTGTTCGGAGTGTGGGCAACGCCTTCGCAGTTGCACAATAAAACGGCACGCTGTTGAAATGATCGCGACATAAGCATTCCTCTTGTCTATTTTCTTAAACGCGGCTACCGTCGGGGCCATCAAGACGGGCAGGAACCGGGGCTAGCCCGACGGGTTCTTGTCGCCTCTGACGGGAGAGGATGATGGACGGCGGGATGATGGCGACGACGCAGGCTTTGGTGCGGTTCGTCGGGGTGCAGAAAACCTACGACGGCGAACATTTGGTCGTGAAAAGCCTGGATCTCGACATCCGCAAGGGCGAGTTCCTGACGCTGCTTGGACCGTCCGGTTCAGGGAAAACGACCACCCTGATGATGCTGGCCGGGTTCGAGGTTCCAACTCACGGCGAGATTTTCCTCGGTGATCGGTCGATCAAGAACACGCCGCCGCACAAGCGCGACATCGGCATGGTGTTCCAGAATTACGCGCTGTTCCCCCACCTGACCATCGAGGAAAACGTCGCGTTTCCCTTGACGGTGCGCGGCGTGTCCAAGGCCGAGGTGAAGGAGCGGGTCACAGCCGCCTTGCAGATGATTAAGCTGGAGAATGTGGCCACGCGCCATCCCGGCCAATTGTCGGGCGGTCAGCAGCAGCGCGTCGCGTTGGCCCGCGCCCTGGTGTTCAAACCGGCGCTGGTGCTGATGGACGAACCGCTGGGCGCGCTCGACAAGCGTCTGCGCGAACACATGCAGTTGGAAATCAAGCGTCTGCACGAAACGATGGGCATCACCGTCGTCTACGTCACGCACGACCAGGGCGAAGCGCTGACCATGTCGGACCGCATCGCCGTGTTCAACGACGGGATCGTGCAGCAGATCGACAGCCCGGACGCGCTCTATGAGCGGCCCGTCAACAGCTTCGTCGCCAACTTCATCGGCGAAAGCAACGTGTTGGCGGGAACCGTCGAAAATATCGAACAGGGTTTCTGCCGGGTGGCGCTGGCCGCCGGCGGGTCGGTGGTGGCGACGGCGGTCAACATTGGCGGCGTCGGCGCGCGCACCTCCTTGTCGGTGCGCCCGGAACGGGTGTCCCTGCTGACCAGCGACGACGGCGACGCCGGGTTCAACCGGCTGCCGGGAACGCTGAAAGATTTGATCTATGTGGGAGACCACACGCTGGCGGTGCTGGCTGCCCCCGGCAACAACGAATTCATGGTCAAGCTGCCCGCCGGCGCCTATTCCGGGCTGTCGCAAGGACAAGCTGTGACCATCGCCTTCCGCCCCGAAGATTGCCGGGCGCTGGATCCAATCTGAAAGAGAAAGCTTTCAGGTCGGTCTCAATCGACGAACAACAACCACAAGACATAGGACGGGGATCATGTCGAAGTTTAAGCTGGCTCTTGGTTTCGCCGCGACCTTCACCGCCGTCACCGCTCTGGCGTCGGTCGCCAGCGCCCGTGACCTGACCGTCGTGTCGTGGGGCGGCGCGTATCAGGACGTTCAGAAGAAGGTCTATTTCGAGCCGTTCAAGGCGTCCGGCACGGCGATGAACGATGAATCGTGGGATGGCGGCGTCGGCGTTCTGCGCGCCAAGGTTCAGGGCGGCGCGTCCACCTGGGACGTGGTCCAGGTTGAAAGCGACGAGCTGGCGCTGGGCTGCGACGAGGGCCTGTTCGAGAAGATCAATTATTCCAAGATCGGCGGCGAGGAAGCCTATCTGCCCGCCACCGTCAACGCCTGCGGCGTCGGCGCCATCGTCTATGACTTCGTTCTTGGCTACGACAAGGACAAGCTGAAGGACGCGCCGAAGGGCTGGGCTGATTTCTTCGACACCAAGAAATATCCGGGCAAGCGCGCGCTGCGCCAGGGCGCCAAGACCACCTTGGAAATCGCCCTGATCGCCGACGGCGTCGCTCCGGCGGACGTTTACAAGGTGCTGGCGACCGAGGCGGGCGTTGACCGCGCCTTCAAGAAGCTCGACACCATCAAGGGCGATCTGGTCTGGTGGAAGGCGGGCGCGCAGCCGCCGCAGCTCCTCGCGTCGGGCGAAGTGGTGATGACGTCGGTCTACAACGGCCGCATCGACGCCGCCAACAAGAAGGAAAAGAAGAACTTCGGGATGGTGTGGAACGGCGCGCTGTTCACCATCGACAGTTGGGTCATCCTGAAGGGCAGCCCGAACGTCGAAGCCGCGCACAAGTTCCTGAACTTCGTCGGCAAGGCCGAGAACCAGGCCAAGCTGTCCGAAGGCATCGCCTACGGCACCTCGAACAAGGGCGCCCCGGCCAAGCTGGCCCCGGCCCTGTTGGCCGATCTGCCGACGGCCCCGGCCAACCTGAAGAACGCCGCCGAAATCGACGTCAACTTCTGGCTGGAAAACATCGACCGTCTGACCGAGCGCTTCAACAAGTGGGCGGCCAAGTAAGGTCCTGAGACGACCGCTTCGGCGGTCGGGTTTCGGCGTCGGCGGGGGTTGCGTGGTTGCTCCCCGTCGGCGCCAACCCAAAAAGGGTGATCCGTCCGTGACGACGCCCGCCTTTTCAAGACCATCGTCACGCCCGCGAAGGCGGGGATCGTGATCCATCTCGGCGCGACGTCCCAAACGGCGCCGCGCGGGATCTCCGTTTTCGCGGGCGTGACGGGACCATCCGACAGGACATCACCGATGACAGCCGCAATCGTTGTTGGCGCCGAGATGCCGTTGAAGCGTCGATTGAGGCGGGCCGAACGCGCCCGGCAGCTTCGCGCGCTGGGTCTGGTGCTTCCGCTTTTTCTGTTTCTGCTGTTCACCTTCGTCATTCCCATCGCCGGGATGATCTGGCGGTCGGTTGATGATTGGGAGGCGCCGCAGGTGCTGCCCCACACCGTCGCCGCGCTGTCCGACTGGAACGGCAAGGATTTGCCGAGCGAAACCGCCTTCGCGGCGCTGGCGGGCGATCTTCAGGCGGCGCGCGCCGCCGGTACGGTCGCCGTGGCGGCCAAGCGGTTGAACTATGTCATCAACGGCTTCCGCACCATCCTGACGTCGACCGCGCGCAACCTGAAAACAGCGCCGGAACCCGGCGCCGCCAAGGCGACCCTGATCGGGCTGAACCCGGCCTGGGGCGAGCGCGCCACCTGGGCGGCGATCAAAAGCGCCAGCGGTCCCGTCACCGATTATTACCTGCTGGGCGCGGTCGATCTGACCCGCGACGTCAACGGCGCCATCGTCGCCACACCCGAAGATCAAGCGATTTATCGCGACGTCTTCGCGCGCACCTTCACCATCGGTTTCGGCGTCACCGCGCTGTGTCTTCTGCTGGGCTTTCCGGTCGCCTATCTGCTGGCGAATCTGCCGACGGCGCAGTCGAACATGCTGATGATCTTTGTGCTGCTGCCCTTCTGGACCTCGCTTCTGGTGCGCACCTGCGCCTGGATCGTGATTTTGCAGGGCGAGGGCATCGTCAACGGTTCGCTGCAATGGTTGGGCGTGATCGACGAGCCGCTGCGCCTGATCTACAACCGTTTTGGCGTCTACATGGCGATGACCCATGTGCTGCTGCCCTTCATGATCCTGCCGCTGTACAGCGTCATGCGGTCGATTTCCCCGGCCTACATGCGGGCGGCGGCCTCGCTCGGCGCGCCTCCGACCACGGCCTTTCTGCGGATCTACCTGCCGCAGACCATTCCCGGCATTGGCGCGGGCTGTCTGTTGGTCTTCATTCTGGCCATCGGCTACTACATCACCCCGGCGCTGGTCGGCGGGGCGGGCGACCAGATGATTTCGGCCTTCATCGCTTTTTACACCACGGAAACCGTCAATTGGGGCTTGGCCTCGGCGTTGGGGGCGGTGCTGCTGCTGTCCACGCTGGTGCTGGCGCTGGTCTATGGCAAGTTGGCGCTGGGTCGCCAGACGACGGGAGGTCTCAAGAATTGAGCGCGAATCAGTCCACGCAAACCGCCAGCCAGCGCTACGCTTGGCTCACGACGGTGGTCCTGTCGTCGGTGATCTTCGTCTTCCTGATGGCGCCGATCCTGGCCATCGTGCCGCTGTCTTTCAGCTCCGGCGCGTATCTGACCTACCCGTTGCCCGGCTTCTCGCTGCGCTGGTATGAGGATTTCCTCAACTCGCCGCGCTGGATGCTGTCCCTGAAGAACAGCGCCATCATCGGCGTGGCCTCGGCCCTGCTGTCGATGGTGCTGGGAACGCTGGCGTCGCTGGGGCTGGCGCAGTGGAAGAGCAAGTGGAAGCCGTTGGTGCTGGCCCTGGTGCTGTCGCCGATGGTGGTTCCGGTCGTCATCACGGCGGTCGGCGTCTATTTCTTCTTCGCGCCGCTGGGGCTGACCGGCAATTATCTGGGGCTGATTTTGGCGCACACGGCGCTGGCGACGCCCTTCGTCGTCATCACCGTGTCGGCGACCTTGCAGGGCTTCGACATGACGCTGGCGCGCGCCGCCGCGTCGCTGGGCGCGCCGCCGATCATGACCTTCCGCCGGGTGATCCTGCCCTTGATCCTGCCGGGCTTGGCGTCGGGCGCGCTGTTCGCCTTCGCCACCAGCTTTGACGAGGTGGTGACGGTCCTGTTCCTCGCCGGGCCGGAGCAGCGCACCCTGCCGCGCGAAATGTTCAGCGGCATCCGTGAGAACATCAGCCCGACCATCACCGCCGTGGCGGTGGTGCTGACGGTGATCTCGATTGGTCTGTTGACGATGATCGAACTGTTGCGCCGCCGGAACGAACGGCTGAAGGGGAACGCCCCGTAAGCGGCGCGTCTTGTTCCCGCTCCCTCTCCCGCCTTGAGCGGGGGAGGGCGCGCTTACAGATAGGGCGGGGTGCAGGCGCTGATGAGTTCGCAATCCTCGTCGCCGATGTTGCGGAAGCGGTGGGGGATGCGGCTGTCGAAGAGGTAGGCGTCGCCGGGGGCCAGGATCTGTTTGCGGTCGCCGACCGTCAGTTCGATCTTGCCCTTCACGACGATGCCGCCCTCTTCCGATTCATGCTGGAGCATGGTCCGGCCGGTGTCGGCCCCCGGCGCGTAGCGTTCGTGCAGGATCTGGAGGTTGCGGCCCCGCAGATCGCCGACCTGCCGGAAGGACACCTGACCGACGGCGCCCTTCAGCTCTTCGGCCAGTTCGATCAGTTCGGTGTTCTTGAAGAAGATCTGTTCGGGCGGCGGCAAATCGTCGGAGGAGAAGAATTCGGCCAGGGACATGGGAATGCCCTGCAACACCTTGCGCAGGGACGACACGGACGGGCTGCTGCGGTTCTGTTCGATCAGCGAGATGGTGCCGTTGGTCACGCCAGCCTTCTGGGCCAGCGCCCGTTGCGATAGGCCGTGTTGCTCGCGAATCTGCTTCAACCGTGTGCCGACATCGAAATCCATCACCCGACTCCTGGTTCCTCAACCTTACGCAATACCCGATTCCCGCAACCCCGTCATCAAAATATGAACAGCTAAACAGGGGTTGTTTAATTTATTAAACATGCTAGGCTTTCCTTCGTGGTCCCAACGGTCAGCGTCCATCGGGGGCGCGCCGGACCGTCGCCAAACTTCCACCTCCTTCCATTCCAGGGCGGATCGAACATGCTGTCGCTGAACGACCAGAGCCTTCTCCAGACCAAGGGCTATGTGAACGGCGCGTGGCGCGCCGCCGACTCCGGCAAAAGCTTCGCCGTGACCAACCCGGCCACCGGCGCGGTGATCGCCAACGTCGCCGACATGGGCGCTGCGGAAACGCGCGACGCCATCGCCGCCGCTGACGCCGCCCTGCCGGGCTGGCGCGCCAAGACCGCCAAGGAGCGCGCGGCCATCTTGCGCCGCTGGCACGATTTGATCCTCGCCAACCAAGAGGATCTGGCCCAACTGATGACCGCCGAACAGGGCAAGCCGCTGACGGAATCGCGCGGCGAGGTGCTCTACGGCGCGTCCTTCATCGAATGGTTCGCCGAAGAGGGCAAGCGCGCCTATGGCGACGTCATCCCGACCTTCGCGGGCAACAAGCGTATTCTGGTTCTGAAGGAGCCGATCGGCGTCGTCGCGGCGATCACGCCGTGGAACTTCCCCAACGCCATGATAACCCGCAAATGCGCGCCTGCTTTGGCGGCGGGCTGCACCGTGGTGGTCAAGCCCGCCGAAGACACGCCCTTGTCGGCGCTGGCGCTGGCCGAATTGGCGACGCGCGCGGGCATTCCCGCCGGCGTCTTCAACATCGTCATGGGGTCGAACCCGGCGGCGATTGGCGGCGAGCTGACCAGCAGCTCCATCGTCCGCAAGGTCAGCTTCACCGGCTCGACCGAAATCGGCAAGCTGCTGATGCGGCAGGCCGCCAGCACGGTCAAGAAGGTGTCGCTGGAGCTGGGCGGCAACGCCCCCTTCATCGTCTTCGACGACGCCGATCTGGACGAGGCGGTCAAGGGTGCGATGGCGTCGAAATACCGCAACGCCGGTCAGACCTGCGTTTGCGCCAACCGCCTGCTGGTCCAGGCGGGCGTCTATGAAGCCTTCACCGCCAAGCTGGCCGAGGCGGTCAAGCAGCTCAAGGTCGGCGACGGCGCCGAACCCGGCGTCAGCCAGGGGCCGCTCATCAACGCCGACGCCATCGCCAAGGTGGAAGAGCTGATGGGCGACGCGCTGGAGAAGGGGGCCAAGGTCGCGCTGGGCGGCAAGCGCCACGAACTGGGCGGCACCTTCTTCGAGCCGACCATCCTCACCGGCGTCACCAGCGCCATGCGCGTGGCGCGTGAGGAGATCTTCGGCCCGGTCGCCCCGCTCTTCCGCTTCGAGACGGAAGAGGAGGCCATTCACATGGCCAACGACACCGAATTCGGCCTTGCCGCCTATTTCTACAGCCGCGACATCGGGCGCGTCTGGCGCGTCGCCGAAAAGCTGGAATACGGCATGGTCGGCATCAACGAAGGCATCATTTCGACCGAACTCGCCCCGTTCGGCGGGGTCAAGGAGTCCGGCATTGGCCGCGAAGGCTCCAAATACGGCCTCGATGACTTCATGGAAACCAAATATCTCTGCGTCGGCCTCGGCGCCTGACGCTTTCAGGATCAAGGAACAGACACATGAGCAATCAGTCGTTGGTCACGCGGCGCGACGCCGCCGTCTCCCGTGGCATTTCCGCTGGCCTGCCGGTCTACATCGACCGCGCCGAAAATTCGGAAATGTGGGACGTCGAGGGCAAGCGTTACATTGATTTTGGCGCGGGCATCGCCGTGTTGAACACGGGCCATCGCCACCCGAAGGTGATGGAGGCGGTGAAGGCCCAGCTCGACCGTTTCACTCACACCTGCATGATGGTCACGCCCTATGACAGCTTCGTCGAGCTGGCGGAAAAGCTGAACGCGCTGGTTCCCGGCCCTACGCCCAAGAAGACCGCCTTCTTCACCACCGGCGCCGAAGCGGTGGAAAACGCCGTCAAGGTGGCGCGCGCCTTCACCGGCCGTCCGGCGGTCATCGCCTTTTCCGGCGGCTTCCATGGCCGCACGCTGCTGGGCATGGCGCTGACCGGCAAGGTCGTGCCTTACAAGGTCGGCTTCGGCCCGTTCCCGGCGGACATCTATCATGTGCCGTTCCCCAACGCCTACCGCGACATCTCGGTCGCCGAAAGCCTGAAGGCGCTGGACACCCTGTTCAAGTCCGACGTTGATCCGGCCCGCGTCGCCGCCATCATCGTCGAGCCGGTGCAGGGCGAGGGCGGCTTCAACATCGCCTCGCCGGAATTCCTCCAGGCTGTCCGCGCGCTGTGCGACAAGCACGGCATCGTCATGATCGTGGACGAGATCCAGACCGGATTCGCCCGCACCGGCAAGATGTTCGCGGTTGAGCACGCCGGGATCGAACCCGACCTCATCACCATGGCCAAGAGTCTGGCGGGCGGCTTCCCGCTGTCGGCGCTGACCGGCAAGGCGGCGATGATGGACGCGCCGATTCCGGGCGGTCTCGGCGGCACCTACGCGGGCAGCCCGCTGGCCACCACCGCCGCGCTGGCGGTCATCGACGCGATCGGCGAAGAGAAGCTGTGCGAGCGCGCTCAGGTGATCGGCGAGCGCATCGCCGACCGCTTCCGCGCCATGGGCCAGCGCAACACGCTGCCGGTCGTCGGCGACGTCCGCAACCTGGGCGCCATGGTCGCCATGGAACTGGTGACGAACCGCGAGACCAAGGAACCCGCCGCCGATCTGACCAAGGCGCTGGTCGCCAAGGCGGCGGAAAAGGGCCTGATCCTGCTGTCCTGCGGCACCTATGGCAACGTCATCCGCGTGCTGGCGCCGCTGACCATCTCCGACGCGGTGCTCGACGAAGGTCTGGACATCATCGAGCGTTCTCTGGAAGAACTGGTGGCCGCGTAACGTGACGTTCCCTCTCCCGTCCTGGGAGAGGGAGGGGACCCACCGGAGGTGGGGAGGGTGAGGGGCTATCGGGCGTGGTGCGAATCCATGTCCACCAAGCCCCTCACCCTTCCCGCTAAAGCGGGTCCCTTCCCTCTCCCGAGGCGGGAGAGGGCAATAAAAATCGGGAGGAGAGAAAATTGGCCGGACCTTTGTCGCACATCCGGGTGCTGGAGCTGTCGCGCGTGCTGGCTGGCCCTTGGGCGGCGCAGACGCTGGCGGATCTCGGCGCCGACGTGATTAAGGTCGAACGGCCCGGGTCGGGCGACGACACCCGCGCCTGGGGGCCGCCCTGGGCGGGCGATCAATCGGCCTATTTTCTCTCCACCAACCGGGGCAAACGCTCGATCACCATTGATTTCGAGCGCCCGGAAGGCCAGGAGCTGGTCCGCAAGCTGGCGGCGCAGGCCGACGTCGTCATCGAAAACTTCAAGGTCGGCGGTCTGGTCAAATACGGGTTGGATTACGACAGCCTGAAGGCGATCAACCCGCGTCTGGTCTATTGCTCAATCACCGGCTTTGGCCAGACCGGGCCGTACCGCAACCGCGCCGGTTATGATTTCATGATCCAGGGCATGGGCGGTTTGATGAGCGTTACCGGCCTGCCCGATGGCGAGCCGGGGGCCGGTCCGGTCAAGGTCGGCGTCGCGGTGACGGACATCTTCACCGGCCTGTACGCCGCCATCGGCGTGATGGGCGGCTTGGCGCACCGGGACCGCACCGGACAGGGGCAATGGGTCGATCTGGCCCTGCTCGACGTTCAGGTCGCGGTGCTGGCCAATCAGGCGATGAATTGTCTGGTCGGCGGCGTGGCCCCGCAGCGCTTGGGCAACGCCCACCCCAACATCGTTCCCTATCAGGCTTTCGCCACCCGCGACGGCTTCATCATTCTGGCGGTCGGCAACGACGGGCAGTTCGCCAAATTCTGTCAGGTCGCCGGTCGCCCGGATCTGTCGGCGGACGCGCGTTACGCCACCAACCCGGCCCGCGTCGCCAACCGCAAGGAGCTGGTGGCGCAGTTGGAAGAGCTGCTGCGGACCCGCGACAGCCAGGATTGGTTGAGCGCGCTGGAGGCGGTCGGCGTGCCTTGCGGCCCGATCAACGACCTGGAAGCGGTCTTCGCCGATCCCCACGTCCAGGCGCGCAACATCCGCCAGGATTTGCCGCACCCGGTGCTGGGAACGGTGCCGACGGTGGCCAGCCCGATCCGCTATTCGGAAACCCCGCTGGTCCATGACGCCGCCCCGCCGACGCTTGGTCAGCACACCGACGCGGTGTTGACCGAAGCGTTGGGCCTCAGCGAGGCCGACATCGCGGCCTTGCGGGAGAAGGGCGTGGTCTGACCGTCCGTTTGGCGGTTGCTGTTTTGTTGGCGCGCGGGCATAGGTCCGCTGGAGAGGTCCGGCCACGCGGCGGACCTCTCCGGCGCCGTTTCAGAATTCCGTGACCACGGTCACGCCCGCGACTTCAAACTTGTCCATGCTCATCAAGGCGTCGATCGACTGTTCCAGGGTGATCGTCTTGCCGATCAGCCTTTCGGGCGCCAGCTTTCCCGACCGCATCATCTCCATCATCGCGTCGTAGCGATGGGCCTGCATGCCGTGACTGCCCAGGATCTCCAACTCCATCGCGATGACGCGGCTCATCGGGATGGCGGGCGCGCTGTGGTCGCCCAGCATCAGACCGACCTGCACATGTTTGCCCCGCTTGCGCAGGTTGCTGATTGAGTTGAAGCAGGTGGCGGGGTGGCCCAGCGCGTCGAGGGAGACATGGGCGCCGCCTCGCGTGATCTCGATGACGGCCTCGGCGACATTGGCGACCTGGGCCGCGTTCACGGTGGCGACCGCGCCCAACGCGCGGGCCAAGGCGAGCTTCTCGTCCGCAATGTCGATGGCGACGACGTTGGCGCCCACCGCGTTGGCGATCATGACGGCGGACAGCCCGACGCCGCCGCAGCCGTGAACGGCGACCCACTGACCGGCGGAGGTCTTGCCTTGATCGACGACGGCGCGGAAGGACGTCACGAACCGGCATCCCAGACTGGCGGCGGTGGCGAAGTCCAGCGCGTCCGGCAGCCGCACCAGATTGATGTCGGCCTGATGCAGGGCGACATACTGGGCGAAGGATCCCCAATGGGTGAAGCCGGGCTGGAATTGCCGGTCGCACACCTGATGATTGCCGGAATGGCATTCGGGACAGGCGCCGCAGCCGCCGACGAACGGGACCGTCACCCGGTCCCCGATTTTCCATGTCGTCACATTCTTGCCGACCGCTTCGACGATCCCGGCCAATTCATGACCGGGAACATGGGGAAGCTGGATGTCGGGGTCATGCCCAACCCAACCATGCCAATCGCTTCGGCAAACCCCCGTCGCCATCACCTTGACGACGACGCCGTGCGCCTCCGGCGTCGGGTCGGGCACGGTCATGATCCGGGGCGGCGTGGAAAAGGCCTCGTAGACCACCGCTTTCATGGGGTTCTCCTTTTGGAATGTCCCGCCATTGTACCGGGAGCGCCCTGAAATTGGCTTTCGTTTGAAGAGGGATCATTTCAGAGATATGAAAGGTTCTTCCCTATTTGGACGTCATTCTGAAGGAATTTATCGGCATGGACGCGCTTGATAAAATAGACGCCGCGATTCTGGACCGGCTGCAACAGGATGGCCGACTGTCCAACGCCAAGCTCGCCGAGCAGCTTTCTCTCAGCGAGGCGACGTGCTGGCGGCGTCAGAAACGTTTGGAAGATTGCGGAGCCATCAAAGGCTATCAGGCGGTTCTCGACCGCCGAACGCTGGGTTTCGGCGTGATGGCCTTCGTGCAGATCGTCTGCGCGCAGCATGGCGAGGATGTGACGGCGGCGTTCGAGAGGATCATTCAGGGATGCCCATCCGTCTTGAGCTGCCACAACACGACCGGGGAGGCGGATTTCCTGTTGATCGTCGTCGCCCGGGATTTGGACGATTACAGCCGCTTCGTCGACACGGTGTTGCGAACGCTTCCGGGCGTCGCCAGCATCCGGTCGAACTTGTCCCTGCGGGAGATGAAGGCGACGAACCGCTTGCCCGTTCTGGCGGACCCTTACCGAGCGCCGCTCTGACGCCCTGTTGATCCGGGGCGTTGGCCTGTGCGCGGCAGACATCGCCGCTTTGCGCGACAAGGGCGTGGTCTGAACCGCTAAGGTGCGTTCCGGCTCCTCCCTGCCCAAACTTTGGGCGGAAAGCTTCCCTCCCCGACCGATTGATCGAGAGCCATGACCGCCGTGACCCCCGCCCCCGACAGCCGTTTTGGCATCCTGATGATGCTGGGCGGCATGACGCTGTTCACGCTGAACGACGCCCTTGGCAAATGGCTGGTCACGGATTATCCGGTGGCGATGCTGCTGGCGGTGCGCAGCCTGTTCGGCATGGCGATCCTGCTGCCCTTGATCGCGCGGGAGGGGTTTGGAGCGGTCTTCGCGGTGAAACGGCTGCCGGTGCATCTGGTCCGGGTCTTCCTCGTCACCGTGGACATCGCCTGTTTCTATTGGGCCGTCAGCTATCTGCCGCTGGCCGACGTGATGACGATCTACATGTCGGCCCCGCTGATCGTCACCGCTTTGTCGGTCGTCTTCCTCAAGGAATCGGTGGGCTGGCGGCGTTGGGCGGCGGTGCTGGTCGGCTTCGTCGGCGTGGTGATCGTGCTGAACCCGACCGGGCAGTTCGACCTGTTGCCGTCGATGGTGGCCTTGTTGGGGGCGACGATCTTTTCCTCCGGCCTGATTTTCACCCGGCTGCTGCGCGAGGCGGGCAATCTGTCGCTGGTCAGCTATCAGACCTTGGGCGGCCTGGTGATGGGCGGCGTCGCCTTGCCCTTTTCCTGGTCGGCGCCGGGATGGCTGGATTTTCTGTTGCTGGGGTTGTTGGGCGTGACGGCGTTGGGCGGTCACTCCCTCATCAACCGCTCCCTGCAACTCAGCCCGGCGGCGGTGGTGGTGCCGTTTCAGTATGTGTCGATCCTGTGGGCGGTTTTGCTGGATCTGGCGGTCTGGGGAACGCAACCGAGCCTGCGCATGGCGGTGGGCGGCACGCTCATCATCGGCAGCGGCCTGTTCATCTTCCACCGCGAACAGCGGTTGAAGCAGGGCGCGGCGGCTGGGGCGTCGTCGGACCACATCTGAGGCGCAGCGCTCCACTCCATTGATTTTTTCAATGGGTAGCTTCAAACATATCAATTTCTCCTTATGATGCGACGCCGTTATCGTCGCCTCCGTTGGGCAGCCCGCCCGCCCACGGATCATGGCGAAGGAGAACTGATATGGACGTTTTGCTGTCCGCGCCCATTTTGTTTTTTGCCCTTGGCGCGCTCATCGCGATGGCTGGCGCCCGCACGCCTTTCCCGGATGGTTTCGCCAAGGGGTTGGCCGCCTATCTGCTGGTCGCCATCGGGCTGAAGGGCGGCGTCGCTTTGACGGGCGTCGATGTGGCGACGGTGGCGCCGCTGCTGCTGACCGCCGGGCTGGTCAGCCTGACCATGCCGGTTCTGGCCTTCGCGGCCTTGCGGATGACGGTTGGCCTGGATGCGGTGAACGCGGCGGCCATCGCCGCGCATTACGGGTCCGTCAGCCTCGTGACCTTCATCACCATGACCAAGCTGCTGGAAAGCCAGGGCATTCTGTTCGGCGGCCACATGGTCGCCGCGCTGGCGCTCATGGAGGGACCGGCCATCGTCACCGGCCTGCTGCTGGCTGGGGCGACCGGAGCGGTGGCGACCGTCGGCGTCGCGGCGGGCGGCGGTGGCGGAACCCTGTCCCTGTCGCTTGGCCAGGGCGGCAAGGAGGTGTCTCTCAAGGCGGCCATCCGGGAAGCTGTTTTGAACAACTCGGTCCTGCTGCTGGTCGGCTCGTTGCTGATTGGTCTGGTGATTGGGAAGACGGGGTTCGCCGCGCTGAACGGCCTGTTCGTCGCGCCGTGGGATGGGGCGCTCAGCCTGTTCCTGCTGGAAATGGGCTGCTTGGCCGCCACCCGGCTGCGCGAGGCGATGACGCTGAAGCTGGGGTTGATCGCCTTTGGCGTCGGCATGCCGCTGGTCGGCGCGGGCGTTGGCCTGGCGGTCGCCAGCGCGCTGGGTCTTGGCTTTGGCGACGCCGCGCTGTTCGTCACCTTGTGCGCCAGCGCGTCCTACATCGCCGTTCCGGCGGCGCTGAGCCACGCCCTGCCCACCGCCAATCCGGGGCTGTCCCTGCCGCTGTCGTTGGGAATCACCTTCCCTTTCAACATCCTTGTCGGCATCCCACTTTACATCGCGGTGACGCGGGCGATGTTCACCTGACGGGCCGGACGGAAAACACGCGATGCCGACACCTTTGCCACCCTTTGATCTCGATCTGCTGCGGAGCTTCGTCACCATCGTCGAGGGCGGCGGCTTCACCCGCGCCGCCGAACGGCTGGGACGCACGCAATCGACCATCAGTTTGCAGATCAAGCGGTTGGAGGACGGGCTGGGCAAGCGCCTGTTCCAGCGCGACGGGCGGAGCCTGGAGCTGACGCCCGACGGGGAAATCCTGCTGACCTACGCGCGCCGTCTGCTGGGCATGGCCAACGAGGCTTGCGCCATGCTGATGGAGCCGGAGGTCGGCGGGGTGGTGCGTTTGGGAACGCCGGAGGATTTCGCCACCGCGCATCTGCCCGACGTGCTGTGGCGCTTTTCCCGCGCGCATCCCCAGGTGGCGCTTGAGGTTCAATGCGACTTCACGCTCAACCTGTTGGGCGGCTTTTCGCGGGGCGAGTTTGATTTGGTTTTGTGCAAACGGGAACCGCAAGGCCCGACCGGCGGCACGAAAGTGTGGCGCGAGCCGCTGGTCTGGGTGGCGTCCGACCGTTTGTTGCTTGGCCCCGGCGCGCCGGTGCCGCTGGTGTTGGCCCCCGCGCCGGACATTTATCGCAAGAGGGCCATTGAAGCGCTCGACGCTTGCGGGCGGGCTTGGCGGATCGTCTACACCAGTCCCAGCCTGACCGGCATCAAGGCCGCCGTCAGCGCCGGTTTGGGCGTCACCATCCTGCCCAAAGACCTGCTGGAGGCGGGCTTTCACATCGTCGGCGCCGATCACCGATTGCCGGAGCTTGACGATATGGAGGTCGCACTGCATCGCTTGTCCAACGCGATGCCCAAAGCGGTTGAGTTGCTGGCGGAGCACATCATTCGGTCGCTGGAAAAGACCCCTTCGAGCTGATTCGCGTCCGCCTGGGTGACGCTGCGGCGTCGCTCAGGTGAAGAAGCGTGGAATCAACTGGATCGCCATCGGCTCCACCGGACGCCAGCCGAATTCGCGGATGACGGTGTTGGATTCGACCGGATGGCGTCCCGACGCCAGCGACCAGGTGATGTGGAAGGTCGATCCATCGGGCCGGTCCGTCGATCCGTTGATCGCGACGATCAGGGCCTGCACCCCGGACTCGTCATCGACGGTGGCGATCACCTCGGCGGCCACCGGGTAGGGCGCCGGGTGGCCGAGCGGCACGCCGACGTCCAGCGTCACATGGTGGGCGATCAGGATCTCATACTGTTGGGGAAAGTGCGCCAGAAGGCGGGCGCGTTCATTGTCGGGCAATTCCCAACCCGTGTACCCCGTGCTCATACCTTGGTCTCCGTCAGCGCCGTCCGCCGTTGAGAATGTCGTCCATCAGCTTGTTCGCCTCGGCGGGGCCGGACAGCAGTTCGATCATGCGGATTGCGGTGTATCCCGTGCGTGATCCGCCGGCCGTCGCCCCGCCGCCCAGTGATTTTCGGGCCTGTTCGGTGAGGGAGGTTGTGGCCTTTTGCGTCACGGTCTTCAATTCGCCGCGCAACCCCAGCGAATCGGCGATGCTCGCACATTTGCGGAGCGCGCGCGCCTGATTTTCCGCCTGGAGGATGTGCGCCCGGTCGTTGACGCCGCCGCTCATGGCGGTCAGCGCGCCGACGATCCCGTTGTCGGCGTTGTCGAGAATCTGGCTTCGGACCATGTCGTGAATGGAGCCGCGCACCTCTTTCAGGCGCTGATCGAACGCTTTGTTCCGGCTCAACTCCATGGCGTTGCGGGTGGCGTCCAGGCTGGCGATCAGATCCACCGCCAGATCGGCCACCGCCAGCCGGTCGGCATTGGCCTCCGGCGTCGCCTTCAGCGAGCGGGAGCGGTCCTCGATCTGGCCAACCACGGTGTCGGTCAGTTCCATGAACAGTTTGGCCCGTTCGGTGGGTTTCTGGCCGAAATCCATGTCGTGCAGGCCGCCCAGCAGCGTCGACGGGTTGCTCAAACGGGAGGCGGCCAACAGAATGAAGATCTTCAGCGCGTCGGGACGGGCGCGGGCGACGCGACGGCCAAGGTCGCGGATCCCGTCCAGATGATCCTTGTGCAGCTTGGACACCGGCTTGGGCGACAGCACCGCTTTCAGGTCACGAATTTCCGCCGCGATGGACATAATCATGGCGATGTCGGCGATCGCCCGCACCCGGTCCGGGTTGAGGCGCAGATCCAGGGCGTCGTCGAAGCGCCCGGCTTCGGTGTTGCTGGCGAGAGCGGCGACCACGCTGGCGGCCTCCACCCAAAAGGCTTCGGCCAGATTGTCGCGCTGCGGGCCATCCTGCAACGCCCCATGATAGGCCTTCAGCTTCGGGCGTCCGATCTGGGTCTCGACCACGGGCCACAGACTGTTCATCAGCGACCGTTCGATCACGCTGAGCGGCAGGGGATCGTCTTTGCCGAAGGTCTCGAACAGATCCTCGAAGGGGTCGCAAAACAGGCGCTTCATGGTGGGACGACGGTGGACGCGCAATTCCACCATGCGGGGACGGATGACCGCGATGGTCTGCTGGATGTCGGGGTGATCGCCCATCTGTTCCAGCAGCCCGACAATTTGCCGGAACTTTGGTTCGTCGATGTAGAGCAGCTTGTCGCCCAGCGCGATCAGGTCCTTGATGTCCATGACGCTAGGCCGCCCTTCCTTTGATCGTCTCGATCCGCATCACCAGATCGACGTCGAGCTGACCGCTGCGCCAGTCCACATAGGCGCGCACCGAGCGGCGGTTGCTTTGCAGAAGCTTTTCCGCCGCAAGCGCTTGATCCGCGCGCGCTTCGTCTTTGGGCAGCAGGGGGATGACGCGGAAGATGTCGTGAACCGCCATGTCCTGCTCATGGCGGCTGCGGGTGACGGCGTCGGACCACAGGACGATCAGAAACTCCCAGCCGTCCAGCAACCAGGACAGCCGGGTGGCCGCCTTGCGCACCAGCAGCCGTTTGGCGTCCCACTGCCGCAGCAACGTTTCAAACGAGGTGACCGACTGATCGAGCTGGGTCATCACGTTGCGGGCGTGGTTGACGGTGTGTTCGGCGACCTCGGCGCAGAAACCACCGATGGGCGCGGCCTCCGACACATTGCCGGTGGCCCATTCGGTCATGCTGTCGCGGAAACCGTTGAGATCGCGCATCAGACGGCGCAGACGGGCGGGTTTGGGCGAGCTGGACAGGCCGATGGATTCCAAGTACCCAGCCAATTCGGCGATGCGCCTGTAGAGTTCGGTCGGCTCCATGCCCAGCTTTTGGGCGGCCTTCGACATCAGGTCGCGCGTCAGCTTTTGCCCTTCCGCCGAGGCGAGGCCCGCGCGCAGGATGTCGGTGGATTCCAGACCAGCGGATTTCAGGGCTTCGACGATCAATTGATAGTTGATGAGGAGGCGTTGCTCCTCGTCGTCGTCCAGCGCGGTCTCGGCGGCCTCAACCGCGTGGGGGCCGGCCAGCCCACAGCAGGCGGCTTCCAAAACCGCCTTGCGGATGTCGTCGGGCGAGCAGCCTTCGCTTTTGGCGATCAGGTCGTGCAGCATCCGGTCATGCACCGTCATCGGAAAGGCCAGCGGCAGCGACCTCCACGGCACCACGTAAACGCCGCGTCCTTCCGACAGGTTGGGAATCAACACTTCCAATTGTTCCCGGCTGTCCTTGCGGACGCGGGTCTGAGCCAGGACCGGCGTGGTGAAGGCCACGGCGGCGCCGCGATCCTCGAAGGTGGACGGCGCGAAATTGGTGAGAGAACGCATAGGAGGTCCGACCGTGCCTGCGACGAGAGTGTCGAGAGATTACGACGCCGCGAACCTAAATTTTGCGTTAAATCCAAAATACAAGCCAGTCGAAATCGGTTCCCCAAGGCGGCCCGGCGGGGCAGGGCACAGGGGGAGCGTCATCAAAATATCCCTTTTCCGGTGGTCAAGGCTCCCCATATGCCGGGAGAGGATTTCCAGGATGAGGCATCAAGACTGTGACGCGCGACACGTCATCCGCTGAATCGTCCCCACCCATGGCGCGGCTGCGGCAAGGGGCGATGATCGGCCTGGGTTGCACGATCATTCTGGTCGGATTGATTATCGCGCCGTTGCCGGGGCCGGGCGGTCTGCCGGTGATGCTGGTGGGCGGCGTTCTGGTTCTGCGCAACTCGGCAACCTCCCGGAAATTCTTTGTGCGGATGAAGCGCCGCTACCCGCGCATGCTCGGTCCGATTGAGCGTCTGCGGGTGAAGTTGCGGACGCGGCGGCATCAGCGCCGCGCGCGACAAGACGACGGCGCGGCATAAGAGATCGGCGGACAGGAGTCTGGACATTCCCCCGCCGCTGCCGCCATCCTAACCGCCCGTTTGAGGTTTGGAGGCATCGGTGAAGTCGGGCAACGCAATCCTGTCGAGCTATGGCACCACGATTTTCGAGGTCATGTCCCGCTTGTCGGAGGAGCATGGCGCGATCAATCTCGGCCAGGGATTCCCCGATGAGCGCGGCCCGGCCGACGTGCTGGACGCGGCGGCGACGGCCCTGCTGACGGGCTGGAACCAATACCCGTCGATGATGGGAACGCCCGACCTGCGGCAGGCGCTGGCCAGCCACGCCAAGCGCTTTTACGATCTGGACGTCGATTGGAAGACCGAGACGATGGTGACGTCCGGCGCGACGGAGGCGTTGACCGCCTGTCTGCTCGGCCTCATCAATCCGGGCGACGAGGTCGTGCTCTTCCAGCCGATGTATGACAGCTATTTGCCCATCGTCCGGCTGGCGGGCGGCGTGCCGCGTTTCGTTTCGCTGAAGGCCCCGGATTGGAGCTTCACCCGCGCCGATCTGGAGGCGGCCTTTTCGCCGCGCACCAAGCTCGTCCTCATCAACGATCCGCTGAATCCGGCGGCCAAGGTGTTTTCCCGGACTGAGTTGGAGCTGATCGCCGAATTCGTCCAGCGTTTCGACACGCTGGCGGTGTGCGACGAGGTGTACGAGCATCTGGTCTTCGATGGCCGCCGCCACATCCCGTTGATGACGCTGCCGGGGATGCGCGACCGTTGCCTGAAGATCGGCTCGGCGGGCAAAACCTTTTCCTTGACCGGCTGGAAGGTCGGCTACGTCACGGCGGCCCCGCATCTGTTGCAGCCGGTGGCCAAAGCGCACCAGTTCCTGACCTTCACCACCCCGCCCAACCTGCAAACGGCGGTCGCCTTCGGGCTGAACAAGGATGACGGCTATTTCGCCGAACTGGCGGGCGGGCTTCAGGCCAAGCGCGACCGGCTGGCCGCCGGGTTGGCGTCGGTCGGTTTTGACGTGCTGCCCTCGGCGGGAACCTATTTCGTGGTGGCCGACGTCGCGCGCTTCGGCTTCGACGGCGACGATCAGGATTTTTGCCGCTGGCTGACGGCGGAAGCGGGGGTGACGGCGATTCCGGTCAGCGCCTTCTTCGTCGAAGACGCGCCGAAAAGCTGCGTGCGTTTCTGCTTCTCAAAGAAAAACGAGGTTCTGGACGCGGCGATCGAACGGCTGTCGCGACGGTTCGGCGGGGTTTGAGCCAAGACAGAAAGCAGGCGTCGCCATTGGGCGCGCCTGCTTTTCGCGGGTTCCGCGCGTCAAACGTGGAAGCTTTCCCCGCAGCCGCAGCGGCCTTTTTCGTTGGGGTTCTTGAAGACGAAGCCGGTCTGAAACTTGTCGTCCACGTAATCCATCTCGCTGCCGATCAGGAACATGACGGCGGCGGGGTCGATCATGACGGTGACGCCCTTGTCCTCCACCACCTCGTCGAACTTCAGCTTTTCCTTGGCGTACTGAACGTCGTAGCTGAGGCCGGAGCAGCCGCGCGCCTTCACGCCGATGCGCAGGCCGACGACGTCCCCGGTCGCCTTGGACATCAGCGCCTTGACGCGCTCGGCGGCGCTGTCGGTGATGGTGATCGCCTTGGGAAGCGGACGGGCCATGGCGGTGGTCTCCCTCAAAAAAACGCTCAGAACATATCCAATTGCAGGCGGGCGACTTCGGACATCATCCCCTGGTGCCAGGGCGGTTCCCAGACCAGTTCGATTTTGACCTCGTTCACGTCCTCGACGCTTTTGACCGTCTGGCGGACCTGCTCGGGCAATTCGCCCGCCACCGGACACATGGGGCTGGTGAGGGTCATGTCAATCTCGACATTGCGGTCCCCATCCATGTCCACGCGGTAGATCAGGCCGAGTTCCCAGATGTCCACCGGGATTTCCGGGTCGTAGCAGGTTTTGATCGCGGCGATGACGTTGTCCATCAGGGCTTCGCGCGGGTCGTCGCCACGGGTGTCGAGCGGGGCCTCGCCGGAGGTTTCGATCTGGCGGGGCAGGGCGTCTTCGGGCATGTCAGTCACCCCTTCTCTCGTCAAAAGCTGTCGCTGGAGGCGGAATCCTGACCATGCAGGGCCGCGTTCATGGCGTGCCACGCAAGCGTGGCGCATTTCACCCGCACCGGAAATTGCCGGACGCCGGACATGACCATCAGCTTTTCCATGGTCTCTTCGTCCACCGGACCATGGTCGGCGTGATCCTCGTCGTCCTTGGTGCACAAATCATGGAAGGTCTGGAACAGGGTTTCGGCCTCCGCCGCCGTTTTGCCGCGCACCAACTCCGTCATCATCGACGCGCTGGCGGTGGAAATGGCGCAGCCGCGCCCCTGAAAGGCCACATCCTCGACCACCCCGTCCTTCACGGTCAGATAGACCATGAAACGGTCGCCGCACATCGGGTTTTCGCCCTTGGCCTGACGGTTGGAGTCGTCGGGATGGCGGAAATTGCGGGGATTCTTGCCGTGATCCAGGATCACTTCCTGATACAGCTCGCGCAGATCGTCCATCATGCTCCGAAGAACTCCTTGACCGCGAGGAGGGATTCGACGAGCGCGTCGGCCTCCGCCCGGGTGTTGTACAGACCGAAGGAGGCGCGGACGGTCGGCCCCACATCGAACCGTTCGGCCAGCGGTTCGGCGCAATGGCGGCCAACCCGCACGGCCACGCCATATTGATCGACGATGGTGCCGACGTCGTGCGGGTGCACGCCGTTCAGCGCGAAGGAGATGATCGGCCCCTTGCCCGGCGCGGTGCCGATGATCCGCAAACCGGCGACCTGGGAAAGCTGCTGGGTGGCGTATTGCAACAGGTCGTGCTCATGCGCGGCGATGGCGTCGCGGCCCAGCGATTCGATGTAGTCGATGGCGGCCCCCAGCCCGATCACCTCGGTGATCGGCGGGGTTCCCGCCTCGAAGCGTGATGGCGGAGCCTTGAAGGTTGTGCCCGCGAAGCTGACGGATTCGATCATGTCGCCGCCGCCCTGGTAGGGCGGCATCCGCTTCAGGATGTCGTATTTGCCGTAGAGCACGCCAAGCCCGGTCGGGCCATAGAGCTTGTGGGCGGTGAAGACGTAGAAATCGGCGTCGATCTCCTGCACGTCCACCGGGCCATGCACCACCGCTTGGCTGCCGTCGAACAGCACCGGCACGCCGCGCTCATGGGCCAGCGCCGCGATGGTCTTGGCGGGGGTGACGGTGCCCAGCACGTTGGAGCAATGGGTGATCGCCACCAGCTTCGTGCGGTCGGACAGCAGATCCTTGTAGGCGTCGAGGTCGAGAACCCCGTCGTCGTCGCAGGGGACCACCTTGATGACGATCTTCTTTTCGGCCTGGAGCAACTGCCACGGAACGATGTTGGCGTGATGCTCCATGATCGACAGGATCACCTCGTCGCCTTCGGTCAGGAAGGTCCGACCATAGCTGGCCGCCACGAGGTTGATCGCCTCGGTCGAGCTGCGGGTGAAGACGACGCAGCGCTCGCTGGGGGCGTTGATGAAGCGCGCCACCTTGGCCCGCGCCGCCTCGAACTGGTCGGTGGCGGTCTGCGACAGGAAATGCACGCCGCGATGGATGTTGGAGTAATCCTCTTCCAGAAAGCGGGTCATCGCCTGGATGACTTGGCGCGGTTTCTGGGCCGAGGCGCCGCTGTCGAGATAGACCAGCGGCTTTCCGGGCTTTCCCTTCCTGGCGTGGACGCTGCGGGCGAGGATCGGGAAATCCTCGCGGATGCGCAGGACGTCGAAAGCTGGGGACAGGATGGCGTCGGCGTCGGGCATCAGCGTTGTTCCTCCAACCAACCGGCGACGAAGCCCTGGAAGGCTTCACGGATGGGGGCTTCGGCGATTTCGTCCAGAACATCGGACAGGAAGGCGCCGATCAGCAGACCGCGCGCTGTCTCCTTGTCGATGCCGCGCGCGCGCAGATAGAACAGCGCCGCGTCGTCCAGCTCGCCCGCCGTGCAGCCATGGCTGCATTTGACGTCGTCGGCGTGGATTTCCAACTCCGGCTTGGCGTCGATCTCGGCGCTGTCGGACAGCAGCAGCGCGCGGTTCAACTGGTGGCCGTCGGTCTTCTGGGCCTGCGGGCGGACGATGATCTTGCCCTGGAAGGCGGCGCGCGCGCTGTCGTCGATCACGCCCTTGTAGATCTCGCGGCTGGTGCCGTTGGGCTGGGCGTGGTCGATGATGGTCGAGATGTCGGCGTGCTGGTTGCCGCGCACCATATAGCCGCCGCTGACATGGGTCCGGGCGTCGCCGCCGTTCAGCGCGCTGACCACCTCGTTGCGCGACAGGCGCGCGCCGATGGTCAGGATGAAATTGTCGTAGCAGCCGCCCGCCGCGACGCTGGCCGCGATGTGGGACAGGTGGAAGCTGGCGGCGTTTTCCCGCTGGGCCTTGCAGTGATGAAGCGTCGCGCCCTCTCCCACGGTGATTTCGGCGACGTGGTTGCTCAGCGTCGCGTTGCCGCCCTGGCTGACGTGATGCTCGACCAGCACGGCGCGCGCCCCGGCCTCCAGCACGATCAGCGCGCGGGGGTGGCTGGCGGTGGTCGCGCCGTCGCGCCCGACCGAGACGAAGACCAGCTCGATGGGCGCGTCCACGCTGACGCCGGCGGCGACGCGGAGAACCGCGCCATCGGTCAGGTCGGCGCTGTTCAGGGCGACCAGCGGGCGGTCCTCGGCGCTGGCCAGCCGTCCCAGATGGTCGGCGATCAGGCCGCTGTGGCTTTGGCAGGCGCTGGCGAAGTCGGTCAGCAGAACTCCGTCGGGCAGCCTGTCGGCCGTCGAGAGGTCGGCGCGGAAACGGCCATCGACGAAGACCAGACGCGGGCCGCTCTGGCCGTCGGCGCGCACGGTCGGCAGGCGGTCAATCGGGGCGTCGCCGCTCGCCGTCGTCACGGTCAGCTTGGCCAGATCGCGGAGGTTGGTGTAGCGCCACGCCTCGTTCTTGATGGTCGGCAGGCCGACCGCCGCGAAGCGGGCGCGGCCCTGGGCGCGCAGTTCCGCCACCACAGGCAGGATCGCGGCGGACTGTCCGTCGAGCGGGGCGAGGAAGGCGGGGGCGGTCGTGGGATCGGCCCCGCGCGTTGAGTAGCCGGTCGTCGTCATCACGCCGCCTCGTCCACGCCGAAATCGCGGTAGCCGTTCTTTTCCAGTTCCAACGCCAGTTCCTTGCCGCCGGACTTCACGATCCGTCCCGCCGCCAGCACATGGACGAAATCGGGAACGATGTAGTCGAGCAGGCGCTGGTAATGGGTGATGACCAGCATCGAACGCTCCGGCGAGCGCAGGGCGTTGACGCCCTCCGCCACGATCTTCAGGGCGTCGATGTCCAGGCCGCTGTCGGTCTCGTCGAGAATGGCGAATTTCGGTTCGAGGATGGCCATTTGCAGCGTCTCGTTCCGCTTCTTCTCGCCGCCGGAAAAGCCGACGTTGACCGCGCGCTTCAGCATGTCGTCCGACATGCCCAGCGCCTTGGTCTTTTCCCGCAGAAGCTTCAGGAACTGCATGGCGTCGAGTTCCTTCTCGCCGCGATGCTTGCGCGTGGCGTTGATCGCCGTTTTCAGAAAGGTCGTGTTGGCGACGCCGGGGATTTCAACCGGGTATTGGAAGGCCAGGAACACGCCCTCGGCGGCGCGCTCTTCCGGCTCCAGCGCCAGCAGATCCTTGCCGTAATAGGTCACGGAGCCGTCCGTCACCTCATACCCCTCGCGCCCGGCCAGCACATAGGACAGGGTGCTTTTGCCGGCGCCGTTCGGCCCCATGATGGCGTGAACCTCGCCGGGGCGGATCGTCAGATCGACGCCCTTCAGGATGTCCTTGCCGTCCACTTTGGCGTGCAGATTCTTGATTTCGATCATGATGCGCTCTGTCCTTTTCTCACGCCGTCGCCACGCTTGCCCGGATGCGACCGCCTTTTCCGTCTGTTCGCTATGCCCTTTGAAGCAACCGTCATCCCCGCGAAGGCGGGGATCCAGACTGTCCCATAAGGTTCGTCTCGCATCGTCTGGATCCCCGCCTTCGCGGGGATGACGGCTTGGTTATGCGTTCAGTCGTTCATACAGATCCGACCAATCAGGGTTGTGTTCCTCAATCAACCGAATCTTCCAGTCCCGATTCCGCCTCTTCAATCGCTTCTCACGCGTGATGGCGCTTTCAGCGGTGTCGTAAGGTTCAACATAGACCAGACGTTTAACGCCATAACGGTCTGTGAAGCCTGGAACGATGCCGTCTCGGTGCTCCATCATGCGGCGCGGCAAGTTTGAGGTGACGCCAACGTACAAGGTTCCTTTCGTTCGGCTCGCCAGGATGTAGACGAAAAAATTCTTCTCCATCCTGTCCTCACCTTTTTGTTTCCGTCTTCCCCGTTTACCCGACGCTGCCTTCCAGGCTGATGCCGACCAGCTTTTGGGCCTCGACCGCGAATTCCATGGGGAGTTCCTTCAGGACCTCCTTGCAGAAGCCGTTGACGATCAAGGACACGGCGTCTTCTTGGGAAATGCCGCGCTGGCGGCAGTAGAAAAGCTGGTCGTCGCTGATTTTGGCCGTCGTCGCCTCATGCTCGACGCGGGCGGAGCGGTTGCGGCTTTCGATGTAGGGCACGGTGTGCGCGCCGCAGGCGTCGCCGATCAGCAGGCTGTCGCACTGGGTGTGGTTGCGCGCGCCCTCGGCCTTGGGCAGGATCTTGACCAGCCCGCGATAGGTCTGCTGCGCCTTGCCCGCCGAAATCCCCTTCGACACGATGGTCGAGCGGGTGTTCTTGCCGATGTGGATCATCTTGGTGCCGGTGTCGGCCTGCTGGCGGTTGTTGGTGATGGCGACGGAATAGAATTCGCCGACCGAATTGTCGCCTTGCAGGATGCAGCTCGGGTATTTCCAGGTGATCGCCGACCCGGTTTCCACCTGGGTCCAGGAGATCTTGGAGTTCTTGCCCCGGCAGGCGCCGCGCTTGGTCACGAAATTGTAGATGCCGCCGACGCCTTCGGCGTTGCCGGGATACCAGTTCTGCACGGTGGAGTATTTGATGGTCGCGTCGTCCAGCGCCACCAACTCGACCACGGCGGCGTGGAGCTGGTTTTCGTCGCGCTGGGGCGCCGTGCAGCCTTCCAGATAGCTGACGTAGGATCCCGCGTCGGCGATGATGAGCGTGCGTTCAAACTGGCCGGTGTTGGCCTGATTGATGCGGAAATAGGTGGAAAGCTCCATCGGGCAGCGGACGCCCTTGGGGATGTAGACGAAGCTGCCGTCGGTGAAGACCGCGCAATTCAGCGTCGCGTAGAAATTGTCGGTGTAGGGAACGACGGATCCCAGATATTTCTTCACCAGATCCGGGTGCTTTTGCACCGCTTCGGAAATGGCGCAGAAGATGATGCCCATTTCTTCCAGCTTGGCCTTGAAGGTGGTGGCGACCGACACGCTGTCGAACACCGCGTCCACCGCGATGGACGGGCTTTTGCCCTCCGACCCTTCGACGCCCGCCAGGATTTCCTGCTCGCGCAACGGAATGCCGAGCTTGGCGTAGGTCGCCAGCAATTCAGGATCGACCTCGTCCAGCGACTTCGGCCCGACCTTTTGCTTGGGCGCGGCGTAGTAATGCGCGTCCTGGTAATCAATCGGCGGGAAGCTCACGGCGGCCCATTGCGGCTCCTCCATCGTCTGCCAGACGCGGAAGGCGCGCAGACGCCATTCCAAAAGCCACTCCGGCTCGTTCTTCTTGGCGGAGATGAAGCGAACGATGTCCTCGTTCAGCCCCTTGGGCGCAACGTCGGATTCGATGTCGGTCGTGAAGCCGTACTTGTATTTCTGCTCGGTGACGGCGCGGACTTGATCGATGGTTTCCGGTTGGGCGGCCATGGCGTGCCTCGTCCTTCTCAAGAAATCGGTTGGAGCGCCGGTTGCGGGGCGGGGGCCGCAACGGACGGGGTGGCGGGAAGCGGAAACAGAACCGGCGTCATCATGTCCGCCAGCGTCACCTGCTCCAGCGCGCCACGGATGGCGTTGTTGACCTTTTCCCAACCGCCGCGCATCGGGCAGAGCCGTTCGACGCCGCATTGGCTGTCGGCGCCGTCGACGCAGGCGGTCAGCGCGATGGGGCCGTCGAGCGCGGTGATGATCTCCGCGATTGAGATTGCGTCGGCGGGTCGGCTCAGCGCATAACCACCGGCGGCGCCGCGTTGCGACGTGGTCAGCCCGGCGGGGGTCAGCGCCTTCATCAGCTTGGCCACCGTGGGCGCGGGCACGCCGGTGCGCTCCGCCAACAGGGTGACGGTGTGGACCGCGCCGACATGGCGGGCCATCTCGCTCAACACGACGATGGCGTAATCGGTCAGCTTGCTCAGCCGGATCATGGACGCGGAACCCCGGTTGCCGATCCGCCCGCACGCGGCGTGCGGGCTTCGGAATACAGGACTAAATTGGTCCTGATTAGGCGGTTTCCAGGGGCTGCTTGTCAAGAAAAACTGCGGGCGGGAATCCCCGACAGCTTCGCTCAGTTATACAGCGCCGCCATGCGGCGGAACAGCCCCGGCGATGGTCGGGCGCGACGATCCGCCGCAGCCTGAGGGTGGCGCCGCGCCGTTTTGCACGCAGACGTGCAGAGACTTTGAGATTCTTTTAAACTTTCCCGTTTAGGTTTGTTGCCAATCCAACCGGGGGGCGGCGGGCATGAGCGGTGTTTTCAGCGTTCTGTCGGATGCGCAAAGCGGCATGTTCCGCATGCAGCAGGCCAAAAAGCCCTGGGAAAAAGAGATTGGGGCGAAGGACGCGCTGGGCCAATTGGCTGAAAAGGCGTCGAAGGCGGCGCAGTCCTTTCAATTGTCGCCCAAGCAGCAGAGCGACCACGCCACCGCGCAGGCGGCGTTGGAGGAGGCGCGTCGGATCGGCGGCCCCAAGGCTTCCGCCGAACAGAAGTTGGAACAGGTCGAACGCAAGATCGAAGATCTGAAACGGATGATGCGGTTCGCCCAGGGCGACCGCAACAAGCTGGCGCAATTGGCGCGCGAGGCCGCTTTGCTGGCGCGCGAGGCCGGGCGGGCGGCCAAGGAGTACGCCAGCGGCGTCGCGGCGGCGGCGGAGATGGGCTTGCCCGGCGGGGCGGGCGCCATTGGGACGACGGAAATCACCCGCACCACCACTGTGACCACGCTGACCGTTCAGCACACGGCGCTGTCTTTTTCCCTGAAGGTGACGACGACGGCGGGCGACAACGCGGCGACCACCCCCGAACAGCCGACGATGGTCCAGCCGGAACCGACGCAGGCGGCGTTCCCGAGCCTGGACGCCCCAATGGACGCCCCAATGGCAATGGACGCCCCAATGGGCGAGGCGGCGCCGAGCGGGGCGGACGACGAGAAAGCAGGGGCGTCGGATGCGAAGGATGATGATTTGCCGCCGGAGTTGGCGCGTTTGGTGGATGGCGCGTTGTCCGGCTTGCGTGGCGGCGACGGTCTGATTCCCGGCAATCGGCGGGACAGCGCGCACGCGGCGATGCAGAGCCTGATGACCGACAATGACCTGAAAATGTCCCGCTACAAGGAGGCCGACGCCTTCGGGCAGCGGGTCGAAAAGGTGTTGCGCGTCGCCAAGCGCGCGTTGAGCGACGCAAAAATCGCCAACGAGCAGGAGGAATCCGAAAAGCGGCGGAAGGAGAAGCGGGAAGAGTTCAAGGTCGATGAGAGAATGATCGACGCGGCGCAAAAGGAGGTCAACAATTTGCGCCAGGCCGCCTTCGGTTCCAGCGTCACCGTCGCGTCCTTGCTGGGCGGCGCCGACAACACGAGCGGGCAGGGGCCGGAGGCGACCGACGTCGGCGGCGTCAGCGACGCGCTGTCCGGCGCGGTCGCCGCGCAGGCGGTTCCTCAACCCGACGCCGGAGCGGGCGCGGTCAATCTGCTGGCGTGATCGCCCGCTTTGTCGGCGACGGGCGGAGTGGCCAGGATGCGGGCCAGCGTCTCGTAAACGCGCGGGTTTTCCATTTGCGCGACGTTGAAGCGCATGAAGCCGCTCGCCGATTGGGAGACGCTGAAGACGTTGCCCGGCGCCAGGATGAGCGAGTCGCGCAGCGCCGCCCGCGCCACCGCCGCCGCGTCGCGGCCATCGGGCAATCGGCACCACAGATGCGGGCCCCCGCGCGGCGTCAGCCAGGGCCGCACGCCAAGAATGTCCAGTTTGCCCGCCGCTTCGCGCCGCGCCCGCGCCAACCGGCGGTGCAGGCCGTCCAGATGCTTGCGGTAGCTGCCGTCGCTCAAGGCCGCGACGATGATTTCGGCGGCGACCGGGCTTGGACCGCCGAAATTGGTGGCGACTTGCAGATCGACCAGCGCCTCCAGCCAATCCGGCCTTGCGGCGACGTAGCCGCAGCGGATCGACGCCGACAGGGTTTTGGAGAAGCTGCCAATCCGAATGACCCGCGACAACCCGTCCAGGGCGGCCAATCGTGGCGACGGGGTCGGCTCGAATCCGGCGAAGATGTCGTCTTCGACGATGACGAGGTCGTGGGCCGCAGCGGCGTTCAGCAGCGTGTGGGCGGTTTGCGGCGACAGAGTCGCCCCGGTCGGGTTGTGCAGCGCGGAGTTGGTGATGTAGAGGCGGGGGCGGTGCTGCGCCAACGCCTGCGCGAACAGCGCGGGATCCGGCCCGGTCGGGGTGAAAGGCACGCCGACGATGCGGACCTGATGGGCGCGCAACAGGGCCTGAAAATTGAAATAACCCGGATCATCGACGAGCGCCGTGTCGCCGGGGCGCAGCAGGAACCGGCAAATCAGGTCGATGGCCTGGGTTCCCGACAAGGTCAGCAGGATCTGATCGGGGCCGACCGCCAGCCCTTCGTCGGCGAATTGGCGGGCCAGCAACCGACGCAGAGCGAAGGAGCCGCGCGCGCCGCCATAATCCGCCAGCACGGACTCGTCGGCGCGGGCAAGGTGGCGCAGCGCGCGCCGGATCGCCGCCTGCGGCATCCAATCGGCGGGCAGCCAACCGCAGCCGGGCTTGAGCATTCCGGCCCCGGCGTCGAGCGATTGCCGGGACACCCAGAAGGGATCAATCGCCCGATCCAACCGGGGTTCGACCGCCGCCACCGCGAGCGGCGCCGCGCCGCCCGCCACGAAAAAGCCGGAGCCGGGGCGGGCGCGGATCACCCCGTCCGCCGCCAGCCGGTCATAGGCCTCCACCACGGTCGAGGGCGACACGCCCATGACGTCGGCGAAGCGGCGGATCGAGGGCAGCTTTTCGCCTGGGGACAGCGCGCGACCGGCGATTTTTCGGCGGATCGCGTCCATCACCGCGCCCGTCCGTGTCTTTGCCCGCTGCTCCATCGCTTGGCTCTCCGTCATCCGTATCGCTTCAGTCAGCCATACAGTTTGGTGAAATTGTATGGGACTGTCGCTGTCGGGGCCAGCGCCGTTCACGCTAGCATCCCCCGCGTCGAATGAATCCAACCAAGGATGATGGGATGCGGGCGCGGACGGATGGGTGGTGGAGCGGCTTGTGCGGCGTGGTCATTTTCAGCGGGTCGCTGCCCGCCACGCGGCTTGCGGTCGGCGGGTTCGATCCGCTGTTCCTGACCTCGGCGCGGGCGGTGATCGCCGCTCTGTTGGGGGCCGCCCTGCTGTGGGCGTTGCGGCAAACCCGTCCGGGGCGCGGCGATCTGGCGTCGCTGGCGGTGGTGGCGCTGGGCGTCGTCGTCGGTTTCCCGCTGCTGACCGCGCTGGCGCTTCAGCGCGTGACGTCGGCCCATTCGGTGGTTTTCATTGGGTTGTTGCCGCTCGCAACCGCCATTTTCGCCGTGCTGCGCGGAGGCGAACGGCCAAAGCCGATGTTTTGGCTGTTTTCAGGGTTGGGAAGCCTCTGCGTCGCCGGATTCGCCCTGTTTCAGGCGGGCGACGGGTCGCTGGACGGCGATCTTATGATGGTTTTGGCGGTTGCGCTGTGCGGGCTTGGCTACGCCGAAGGCGCGACCCTGTCGCGGCGGCTTGGCGGCTGGCAGGTCATTTCCTGGGCGTTGGCGCTGGCGTTTCCGGTCATGGCGGCGGTGGCGCTAGCGACCTTGCCCGTTGCCTGGAGCGGGGTGGACCGCGCGGCCTGGGCCGGGTTGGCCTATGTCTCCGTCTTCAGCATGCTGATTGGTTTCGTCTTCTGGTATCGCGGTCTGGCGCTGGGCGGCATCGCCGGGGTCGGCCAGTTGCAATTGCTGCAACCCTTTTTTGGGCTGGCGCTGGCGGGGCTTCTGCTTGGCGAACCCGTCGCATGGACGATGGTCGCCGCGACGGGATTGGTCGTTCTGTGCGTCGCCGGGGCCAAACGCTTCGCTTAACGTTTGTCGGTCAGCACGCGGTTGGCGATGACCACCGCTTGGGTGCGGCTGTAGACCTTCAGCTTTTGCAGGATCGCCGAAACATGCGCCTTCACCGTGGTTTCGGTGATGCTGAGGTCGAAGGCGATTTCCTTGTTCAGTTTGCCGGTGCCCAGCAATTCCAAGACCCGCAATTGCTGAGCGGTCAGGGTGGCGATGCGCCGGGCGATGTCGGCGGTTTCGGCGTCTTCGGCGACCTCCTCGGCCAACGCCTCCTCGCTTTGCGGCGGCAGGTAGATTTCGCCGTTCAGCACATGGCGCAGGGCGGCGGCGATGGCGTCGCGCGGGGTGGATTTGGGGATGAAGCCCGCCGCGCCGCTGTCGATGGCCTCGCGCACCATCCGCCGCTCCTCATGCGCCGACACCATGACGACGGGGGTCGCGGGGAAGCGCTGGCGCAGCGTGCGCAGTCCGTTCAAGCCGTTCATGCCCGGCATGTTGACGTCCAACAGCACAAGGTCGAAATCCTCAGCCCCGCCCTGCAACGCGGCGATCACAGCGTCCAGGCTGTCCGCCTCCAGCACGCTGCTGGCTTGGCAGGAATAGAGGACGGCGTTGCGCAGGGCGTCACGCACCATCGGGTGGTCGTCGGCGATCAAAATCCGGGTCATGGCAACCGCTGCGGTGTGCGGACTGTTGTGTCAACGAATTTGTCGCACGGACCGTCCGGCGCGTCCAGTGCGACGCATACGTCAACCGAAGCGTGAAACGGTCGGGCGGTCGGGTCGCGGGTCGCTCAGCGGGTGCGGCTGGCGTTGATCGCCGCCTTGACCTTGGCCAGATGCTGGCGGGCCGGGTCGCCCAACCGCAGGGCCACCCCGGTGGACAGCACGTCGATCAGGGTCAGATGCACCAGCCGGGAGGCCATCGGCGTGTACATTTCGGTGTCTTCCACCGGCAGGCTGGCGATTGTGACCGTCGCCAACCGGGACAGCGGCGAGTCGGGCGCGGTGATGGCGACCACGGCGAGGCCCTGCGCGCGGGCGGCGGCGGCCAGATCGTTCACGGCGCCGCTGCGCCCGCTGTTGGACAGGGCCAGCAGCAGGCCGTCCGTTCCCAAATTCAGCAGCAGCATCCGGGCCAGCACCGGATCGGAGCAGGGTTGCGCGTTGGCGCCAAAACGCAACAGCTTGTGGGCGGCGTCCTGCGCCAGCGCCCCCGACGCGCCGATCCCGACGCACAGGATGCGCGGGGCGTCGGCCAGCCGGGCGATGGCGTCGCCCAGCGCCGAATCGTCCAGCGCGTTGGCGGCGGCGGTCAGGGCGGCGGCGCTCGATGAAAAAATTTTTCGCGCCAAGACGCTGACGCTGTCGTCGGGCGCCACGTCCTGGCTGACATAGGGGGTGCCGCCGCGCGCCTGGCACTCGGCCAGCCGCAGCTTGAAATCGGGGAAGCCGCCGCAACCGACGCTGCGGCAAAAACGGACGACCGTGGCTTCGCTGACCTCGGCCCGGTGGGCCAGCGAGGTGACGTTCAACTCCAACACCGCGCGCGGGTTGTCCAGCACCAGATCGGCCACCTGCGCTTCGGAGCGTTTCAGCGTGGGCCGCAGACGGCGGATGTCTTCCAGGATGTTGATCGGGTGGGGCATGGGGCCGACGGTGTGAGGCGAGCGGATGATGGGTGGATGAGCCAGCAGTATGGCGATGGTTTTCACCAAAGGCGAGAAAGCATCGTGAAATTCGGCAAAATCCACCAATTTGTGAAAATTTTTTTCTTAACAGAAGAGCGGAGTGGGCGTATGGTTGGCCCTGTGAACCATCGCGCCCTTCCAGCGGCCCCTCCAGCGGTTGAGTCGTCAGCATGAGCAAGCCCCTGCATTCCGCCACTCTGAACGCCGTCGTCGCCCGCGTCACCGACCGGATCGCCGCGCGCAGCCGCGACAGCCGCAGCGCCTATCTGGCCCGTCTGGAGGCGGCGAGCGCCACGCCGCGCCGCGAAAAGCTGGGCTGCGCCAATCTGGCCCACGCCTTCGCCGCCTGCTCGGCCACCGACAAGGAGGGGCTGCGCGGCGGCGTCAAGCCGTCCATCGGCATCGTCACAGCCTTCAACGACATGCTGTCCGCCCACCAACCCTATGAACGCTATCCGGCGGTCATCAAGGAGGCGGTGCGCCAGGCGGGCGGCGTCGCCCAGGTGGCGGGCGGTGTTCCGGCCATGTGCGACGGCGTGACGCAAGGCTATGAGGGGATGGAGCTGTCGCTGTTCAGCCGCGACGTGATCGCGCTGGCCACCGGCGTCGCCCTGTCGCACGCCACCTTCGACGGCGCGCTGTGCCTTGGCATTTGCGACAAGATCGTGCCCGGTCTGATGATCGGCGTGCTGTCCTTCGGTCATCTGCCGACGATCTTCGTGCCCGCCGGGCCGATGCCGTCCGGCCTGTCCAACGCCGACAAGGCCAAGGCCCGCCAGCTCTACGCCCAGGGCAAGGTCGGGCGCGAGGAACTGTTGGAAGCCGAATCGCAATCCTATCACGCGCCCGGGACCTGCACATTCTACGGCACCGCCAACACCAACCAGATGCTGATGGAGATCATGGGCCTGCATCTGCCCGGCGCCAGCTTCGTCAACCCCAACACCCCGCTGCGCGAGGCGTTGACCGAGGAGGCCGCGCGCCGGGTCGTGGCGATGACCCAGCCCGGCGGCGGCGCGCCGATTGGGCGGATCGTCGACGAACGCGCGATGGTCAACGGCATCGTCGGCCTGCTGGCCACCGGCGGTTCGACCAACCACACCCTGCACATCCCCGCCATCGCGGCGGCGGCGGGCATTCAGTTGAATTGGGAGGATTTCTCCGACCTGTCGGCGGCGGTGCCGCTGCTGGCGCGGGTCTACCCGAACGGCTCGGCGGACGTGAACCGCTTCCACGCGGCGGGCGGCATGCCCTTCATCATCGGGCAATTGTTGGACGCCGGGCTGCTGCACGCCGATGTGGCGACGGTGTGGGGCGATGGCGGCCTGGAGGCCTACCGCGCCATGCCGGAGGTGAGCGACGGCGGCGCGCTGTCCTGGCGCGCGCAGCCTACTGAACAGAGCGGCGACCCGAGCGTCGTCGCCACCGTCGCCGCCCCCTTCGCGGCGGAGGGCGGCTTGCGGGTGCTGACCGGCAATCTCGGGCGCGGCGTCATCAAGGTGTCGGCGGTCAAGGCCGAACACCGCGTGGTCGAGGCTCCGGCCCGCGTCTTCGACAGCCAGGAGGGCGTGCAGGCGGCCTTCCGCGCCGGGGAGCTGGACCGCGACGTCGTCGTGGTGGTCCGTTATCAGGGGCCGGGCGCCAACGGGATGCCGGAACTCCACAAGCTGACGCCGCCCTTGGGCGTGCTTCAGGACAAGGGGTTCAAGGTCGCGTTGGTGACGGATGGGCGCATGTCGGGCGCGTCGGGCAAGGTTCCGGCGGCCATCCATGTGACGCCGGAGGTCAAGGGCGGCGGCCCGCTGGGCCGGGTGCGCGACGGCGACCTGTTGCGGTTGGACGCCGAGGCCGGGACGCTCGACGCGCTGGTGGACGCGGCGGAGTGGGACAGCCGGGGCGCGCCGCCGCCCGCCAGCGAGGACGCTGGGCATGGCTGTGGCCGCGAGCTGTTCGGCCTGTTCCGCAACGCGGTGAGCGGCGCGGAGTCCGGCGCGTCGGTGTTCGGCTTGCTGGGCCGTTGAAAAAGCAAAAGGGCGGTTCCGGTTGGAACCGCCCTTTTTCGTTGGTTCACGGTCTTTGGCTCAAGACGTGGGGGCATCCGGCCAGTGGATGGTTTGGGCGATCGCGTCGCCCAGCGTGACGTAGCTTTCCAACTGGAATTCGTCAAAGAACTGGTCGGCGGTGCTCTGGTTCGGGAAGGGGGAATTCCCCGCCGCGTAGCCGTAAACGTCGGCGGGCAGGGCGTCCACCATGGTCAGCTTGATGTAGACAAGCCGTCCTTTGGATCCGTCGGGGTAGGCGATCACCCCCTCGATCCAGCCGCGTTCCGCGACGCTCACGCCGGGGAAATTGACCGATGGCCGTTCGGGGCGCAGATCGGCCAGATTGCCGCCCGGCCCGCCGGGAAAGCTGATGTCGGCGGCGAAATCAGCCCGCGCCTTTTCGATCAAGGCGGCCAGATCGGCGAATCGGTAGGTCGGGTCGGCGGCGCCGTCGACGGCGACGATGGTGCGGACCCGTCGGCGAATCAGCTCATACAGGCCGGTGTTGTCAAAATGCCCGCCGTCGCTCAGCATGTGAAACCACGCCGAACGGTGGAAGCCGCCGCCGGTCAGCGACCGGAAGCCGGGAACCAGATAATTGCCGTTCGTCATGGGTTTTTCCGGGTTGCTGACCCAGTAACCCAGTTGCAGGCCGAACAGCGACAGCAGGAACGACACCGCGCCGTTGCGCAGGATGCTGGGCTGCGCCCCCGGCCCGACATGGGCGTTGACCGCCGCGCCGGAAATCGCCACGGCGGTGGCCAGCGTCAAGCCGTCGCGCCCGCCCCGGCCCATGATGTCGCTGGTGGGAAACCAGCCGGTGGAGGCCGAACCGGAATGGATCGGCGTCAGCACGTAATTGTCGCCGCCGCGCCCGCGCACCTGGGTGTTGGGCGAATCGATCAGGATGACGTTGGTGTTGAGCAGGTGGAACGGGCGTTGGTCGAAGCCGGTCAACGGCGCGCCGTTCGCCTCGGTCGCGGCGGTCCATTCCTGGGCGGCGACGGCGTCGGCGTTGGGCAGGAAGGCTTCCATCAGCCGGTCTCGGTACATGCGGTGCAGCGACATCATGTTGAGATCGGCGATCCAGCCGGTCAGCAGCGCGACGGCGAGCAGAAGCAAGGCCCCCCACAGCGGCAGTTTCAACGAGACATCATAGGCGACGAGCAGAACGCCGACCACGGCCAGCGCGGCGGCGACGGGGGCCAGCGCGCCGATCAGCGGGGACGTCGGCGCGTTGGTCGAGGGTTGGGAGTCGTCTTTCGTCGAACCGCTGAGCTTGGCGGCGACCGACACCAGCCAACTGACGGCGACCGACACGCCGCCCAGCCCGGCCCCGGCGAAATCCTGGCTGATGTAGTCGGCCAGAAGGACGTCCACGGCGGCGCGCAAAGAGGGCAGCAGGCCGATGACGATCAAGCCGACCGCGCCGCCCAGCGCCAACCCGCCCCAGTGCTGCCAACCCAGCCGCCAGAGGTAGCGGCGTTTGGCGACGACGTCGGCGGTGACGCCGGTGGCCAAGGCGTAGACCAGGGCGGCGAGCGCGAAGAAAGCCGCGATGGCGACCGCCCCCCACAGCGCGCCGGTCAACCCGACGCCGCCGGGCAGACAAGTGGCGAGCATTTCCAGGGCATACAGCCCGACGGTCAGCAGGCCGCCATAGACCAGCAAATTGATGAGCACGGTGCGCAAAACCACCGCCGCCATCGCGGTGGCGGTCAGGCGCCGCCCAGGGTCGAGGTAATGGCCGTGGGAGCGCAAACGGGCGAGGTAATCGTCGAACTGGTCCAGCTTGCCCTGGCGGATGAGCCAGGTCAGCGCCGATCCCGCGTAACCGCCGCCCGACACGGTGGAGAGATAATCAAACGCGCCAACCCGCCCGTTGCGGCGCAACGCCTTGATGACCCCGAGACAGAAGGAGGCGGAGCGGATGCCGCCGCCCGACAGGGCCAACCCGACCAGCGGGCGTTCCGTTTCAGCCTCCGCGCCGGACTCGGCGCGATGCCGACGGATGGAGTCCTGTTCGTCCCGGTAGGTTTTCGAATCGAGAAAGGCGTCGCGTCCGCTGCCAACCACCATCGTGCATCCCCTGTTCCAAAGATTGCGGCGGCGTGGGAGTGCCGATCATCAAATTGAATGACGATGGGGATATGCTACCAATGAAATCGAGAGCCGCAAGAAATAGGCGCAAAAAACCTCTGCGCCTGATTTCTCTCTCGTGATGGGCGGTTGGCGACGTTGGTGTGCGCCTCAGTTCGGGCGAACCACCCCCTTGCGCAGCACGATGTTGCCGTACAGCCGCCGCTCGCCCGAGGCGACGAGGGCGTAAGCCGTTTTGACGCGGGCGTAGAAGGCGTCGCCCTGCAAGGGAACCAGGGCAATGGACGGCTCATGCCGGGCGACCATGGCGGCCAACTCGGTCATCACCGGCTCGACCCGATCCGGTTGGTCCTTGATGCCGGGGCGGAAGGCGCTGTGTTCGACGAAATCATCCAGCGGCATCACCGACAAAATGGCGTCCACGATGGCCGGAGCGTCGGCCCCGTCCAGCCGCACCAACCGCTTGGCGTCGGTGTCCGCCGGGTAGTTGGCGTCCACCACGGCGATTTCGTCGCCATGGCCCATGGCGCGCAGAATTTTCAGCAGATCCGGGCCAAGCAAGGGGTTGATCCCTTTCAACATGGCGTCATCTCCCTAGGCATAAGTTGTTCGCCACCCCCTGCGTCAGCAACCTTTGAGTCGGTTGACCGGGGCGTTCAGCAATGAGTGCGACGTTAGCGCGCGGCTTGGCGCAGTTCCAGAAAATTAAATCACCATGAATTACTTATTGACCGAGGATGGTTCGTGTGGGAGATTGTCGTCAAGACGTTCACCCGGTCACAGGGGCCGCAAGGTCCGCTACAGTGGCCGCATCACGGATGAACGATCAGGGAGGGTGCCGGGGTGTCCTACGTCTCTTACACGAACAGCGCGGCGGGAAGCGTGCTCAGCACTGGGACCGGCAACGGCCAGGGCAGCAACTCCGTCAATCTGCGCCTGTTCAACGAGCGTGTGATCCTCAACGCCTTGCGCCGTTTGGGGCAGGCGTCGAAGGCCGATCTCTCCCGGTCAGTCAGCCTGACCAGCAACACCGCCGGCGTGATCGTCAAGGAATTGGAAGAGCGCGGTTTGATCCGCAGCGAAGGCAAGCGGTCGGGCGCTCGTGGGCAACCCGCCACCCTGCTGTCGCTGAACCCGGAGGGGGCCTACTCCATCGGGGTGAAGGTCGGACGCCGGTCGGTCGACACGCTGCTGGTCGATTTTCGCGGCCATGTCGTGGAGCGCCGCCATCACGAGCGCGATTTTCCGATGCCCGAAGAATCCCTTGCGCTGGCGCTGAACGACATCAAAGCGATGCGCGCCGCGCTGCCGATGGACGGGCAGGGGCGGATGGCTGGAATCGGCGTCGCCACCCCGTACGACATGGGAAGCTGGCGGCGCGAACTCGACATCCGGGTCGAGGATTACAAGGTGTGGAACGACGTGGACATCGCCGCCCAATTGGGCGAGGCGACCGGCCTGCCGGTGTTCCGCGAGAATGACGGCACCGCCGCCGCCGTCGCCGAAATGTTTCGCGGCTGCGGGCGGGAGCTTCAGACCTTCGTCTATCTCTTCATCGGCTCGGCCATCGGCGGCGGTTTGGTGATGAACGGCGATTACTATCGCGGCGTGACCGGCAATGCGGGCGACATCGGCTTGATGCCGGTCGGGCCGTCGCGCCTGTCCACCGCGCCGCGTCCGACGCACAGTTGCGACATTCTGCTGACGCGGGCCTCAATCAACTCGCTGATCCGCCATCTGCGCGGCAACGGCGTGGACATCACGATGCGCAGCGAGCTGGAGCGCGCGATCCCGCTGCACCCGGCCCTGGTCGGGGAATGGCTGGACGACGCCGCCGACGCCTTGGTGATGCCGCTGCTGTCGGCGGCCTGCCTGTTGGACGTCGAGGCCATCGTCATCGACGCCGATCTTCCGATGGAGGTCCGGCGCGATCTGGAAGCGCGTTTGAACACATGCCTGAGCGACGCCGTGCCGGAAGCCCGACGACCGCCGCCGCTGCGGCTCGGCCAGGTCGGGCGGCAAGCGGCGGCGTTGGGGGCGGCGATCCTGCCCCTGCATCTCAATTACAGCCCAAGCCGGGAGATTCTGGTCAACCAATAGACCGGCGTCGAACCCGTCACCACGATCAGTCATCGGGAGAGAAACATGGGTGCGACCGCCTTGCGCGCGCCAACGATGGACGTGCGCCCGCCGATCCTCGAAATGCGTGGAATCTCCAAGACGTTTCCCGGCGCCAAGGCGTTGCGCGACGTCCGTCTGGACGCGCGGTCGGGTGAAATCCTGGCGCTGATGGGAGAGAACGGGGCGGGAAAAAGCACCCTGATGAAGGTGCTGTCGGGGGCCTATCAGGCCGATCCCGGCGGCGAAATCCTGATCGACGGCGCGCCAGTGCAGGTCACGAATCCGCAGGTCGCCCGTGACCACGGCATCGCCATCATTTATCAAGAGTTGTCGCTGCTGCCCAACCTGACGGTGGCGGAAAACATCTTCTTCGGTCGTGAACGCTCCCGCCATGGGGTGATCGACCGCGCCGGAATGCGCGAGGATTGCCGGGGCGTGTTGCAGCGGCTGGGGGCGACCTTCGGCCCGGCGACGCTGGTGCGCGACCTGTCCATCGCCGAACGGCAGATGGTCGAGATCGCCCGCGCCCTGCACACCAAATCCAAGCTGCTGGTGATGGACGAGCCGACGACGACCCTGTCGGCGCGGGAAACCGACCGTCTGTTCGCCCTGATGCGGCAATTGCGCGGCGAAGGGCTGGCGATCATCTACATCAGCCACCGGATGGACGAGATTTACGCGCTGTCCGACCGGGTGGCGGTGCTGCGCGACGGGTCCTACGTCGGCACGCTGGAAAAGCACGAGATCAGCGCCGAACGGCTGGTCCGCATGATGGTTGGCCGCGATCTGGCCGGTTTTTACAAGCATGACCACCAGACCAGCCGAGCGCCGGGTCGCCCGGTGTTGGAGGTCGAGGGTGTGACGGACGGCGGCCGCCGCGTCCATCCCGCCAGCCTGACGCTGCGGTCGGGCGAGGTTTTGGGATTGGCCGGTCTGGTCGGCTCCGGTCGCACGGAGTTGGCGCGTCTGATTTACGGCGCCGACCCGTTGGTCGGCGGCGCGGTGCGCATCGACGGGGTGGCCTTGACGCGGCCCACCCCGGCGGGCGCCCTCGCCGCCGGTCTCGCCTATCTGACCGAGGATCGGAAGGCGCAGGGCCTGTTCCTCGACATGTCGGTGCAGGACAACATCAACTTTTACGTCTGTGGCGGCGACGCCCGTGGCGCGGGCGTTCTCGACCGCAGCCGGGCCAAGCAACGCGCCCTGGACGCCATCAAGGGGCTGGGCATCCGGGTGGACCGTCCGACCACCAACGTCGGCTCGCTGTCGGGCGGCAACCAGCAAAAGGTGCTGCTGTCGCGCTGGCTGGAGGTCGGCCCCCGCGTGCTGATCCTGGACGAGCCGACGCGCGGCATCGACATCGGCGCCAAGGCCGAGATTTACCGGACCATCGATCAGCTCGCCCGCAACGGCGTCGGCGTTCTGGTGATCTCCAGCGAATTGCCCGAACTGATCGGCATCTGCGACCGCATCCTGGTGATGCGCGAGGGCCACATCATGGGCGAGGTCGGCGGCGACAGCGGCACGGCCATCAACCAGGAAAACCTCATGGCGCTGGCCACCGGCGTCACGCTCTGACCCGCGCCGCCGGGAAAGCCCGGCGGGCGGCGAGACACCATCGCATCGCGACGAACACCGCAGCCCGCAGGGTTGACGGAAGGCCGGCGGTCATCAACAAGCCGGCGCTGGAAGGAGGGCACCACCATGATCGCCAAGTCGGCCATCAAAACTACCGAATTGAAGACGGCGGACGCCGCCAACGACGACGCGGCCCAGGCCGCCGCCGCCGCCCGGCGCCAGAAGATCCGCGCCATCGTGCAAGTGGTCGGCATGCTGCCGGTCCTGATTTTGATCTGCGTCGCCTTCGATCTGGCGACCGGCAAGTTTCTGACCGCCCGCAACATCGCCATCGTGGCGCAACAGGCCTCCATCAACATCGTGCTGGGCGCGGGCATGACCTTCGTCATCCTGACCGGCGGCATCGATCTGGCGGTGGGCGCGGTCCTGGCGGTGTCGGCGGTCACGGCGGTCGCCTTGTCCACCACGGGGCTGGCCTGGGCGGCGATCCCGCTCGCCCTGCTGAGCGGTCTGATTTTGGGCGCGTTGAACGGCAGCCTGATCGCCTTTTTCCGTCTGCCGCCCTTCATCGTCACGCTGGGGGCGATGACGGCGGTGCGCGGTCTGGCCCGGTTGCTGGGCAACGACACCACGGTTTTCAACGCCGACCTGCCTTTCGCCTGGATCGGCAACGAGTATCTGTTCGGGGTTCCCTGGCTGGTGGTGATCGCGCTCGCCGTGATCGCGCTGAGCTGGTTCATCCTGCGCCGGACGGTTCTGGGCGTGCGCATCTACGGCGTCGGCGGCAACCCGGACGCGGCCCGTCTGTCGGGCATCAAGGTCTGGGCGGTGCTGATGTTCGCCTATTGCGCCTCGGGCGTTCTGGCGGCGCTGGGCGGGGTGATGTCGGCGGCCCGCACCTATTCGGCCAACGGCGCCCAGCTCGGCACCGGCTATGAGCTGGACGCCATCGCGGCGGTCATCCTGGGCGGCACCAGCTTCGTCGGCGGCATCGGCACCATCTTCGGCACGCTGATCGGCGCGCTCATCATCGCGGTCCTGTCCAACGGTCTGATCCTGATGAACGTCACCGAAATCTGGCAGCTCATCATCAAGGGGCTGGTCATCGTCGGCGCCGTGGCGCTGGACCGCTACCGCAACAAGGGCAGCGCCCGGACCTAAATGGACGGCGCCCCCTCACCGAACACCCGCATGACCGCCTACGGCGTCCGGTCTGCGGGGTGGGTCAGACGCCCGAACGCTTCCGCACACCACTGTCAAAACGCGCGTCCAAGCGCTCAAGAACTGGAGGAATCTCTCGTGTTGAAGAAATCCCTGCTGCTGGCCACCGCCGCCCTGCTCGCCACCGCCGCCCCGACCATGGCCAAGGACTTGAAGTCCATCGGCGTCACCGTCGGCAATCTCGGCAATCCGTTCTTCGTGCAGATCGTCAAGGGCGCCGAGGCCAAGGCCAAGGAACTGGGCGGCGCGAACGTCAAGGTCACGGCTGTGTCCGCCGATTACGACCTGAACAAGCAATCGACCCAGATCGACAATTTCATCGCGTCGGGCGTCGACATGGTTCTGGTCAACGCCGCCGATCCCGAGGCGATCGCCCCGGCGATGGCCCGCCTGAAGGCCGCCGGCATCATCGCCGTGGCCGTGGACGTGGCCGCCAAGGGCGCCGCCGCCACCGTCACCACCAACAACGTCGAGGCGGGCGAGAAGGCTTGCAAGTATATTTCCGACAAGCTGGGCGGCAAGGGCAACGTCATCATCATGAACGGCCCGCCGGTGTCGGCGGTGGTTGACCGCGTCAACGGCTGCAAGGCGGTTCTGGGCAAGAGCGCCGGGATCAAGATCCTGTCGGACAACCAGAACGCCAAGGGGTCGCGCGAAGGCGGTCTTGAGGTCATGATCGGCTACCTGACCGCCTTCGACAAGGTCGACGCCGTGTTCACCATCAACGACCCGCAGGCCATCGGCGCCGACCTCGCCGCCAAGCAGTTGAAGCGGACCGGCATCATCATCACCTCGGTGGACGGCGCGCCCGACATCGAAGGGGCGTTGAAGCAGCCGGGCAATCTGGTCGAGGCCTCCTCGGCTCAGGATCCCTTCGCCATGGCCCAGAAGGCCGTCGATGTCGGTTATCAGTTGATGCAGGGCAAGGCCCCGGCCCAGCCCGTCACCCTGATCCCGTCCGATCTCATCACCCGCGACAACGTCGGCCAGTACAAGGGCTGGACGTCGAAGTAAGTCTGTCTGCGTAGCGCCGTCTGTTCGTTCTCTCTCCTGAACTGCCTCCGCGCCGTCGGCGACGGCGGAGCGGAGGCAATTTTTTCTCCGACACCCTCTTTGCAAGGACCGCATCGCCATGTCCATCGCCACGCTGCCGGAGACGGTGACGGCCCGCCAGATCCGCGCGATCTGCATGGGCGAGGTGTTGATCGATTTCGTGCCCACCGTGACCGGCACCGATCTGGCCACGGCCCCCGCCTTCCAGAAAGCGCCGGGCGGCGCTCCGGCCAATGTGGCCGTTGGTCTGGCGCGGCTGGGGGTTCCCAGCGCCATGATCGCCAAGGTCGGCGCGGACGGCTTTGGCCGCTTTCTCATTCAATCGCTGATCGACGCCGGGGTTGACGCGACGCTGGTCCGCCAGGATCCGGCGAACCGCACGCCGTTGGCCTTCGTCTCCCTGGCCGAAGACGGCGACCGCGAATTTCTGTTTTACGGCGAGCCGTGGGGCAATCTGGTTCCGGCGGATCTCGATCTGGCCGCCATCGGCGCGGCGGATTTGCTGCATTTTGGCTCTCTGGCGCTGATCGGCGACGGGCCGCGCGCGGCGACCTGGGCGGCGGTGGACGCCGCGCGGGCGCAGGGCCGCATGGTCTCCTTCGACGCCAACCTGCGGCTTGACCTGTGGCCCGACGCCGACGCCGCCCGAGCCGCGATCCGCGAGGGAGTCGCCCGCGCCACCGTCGTTAAACTGAGCGACGAAGAGCTTGAATTTCTGACTGGATCCACCGACGCCGTTGTTGCTGGGCGGACGCTGTGGCACGATGCCGCACAGGCGTTGGTGGTGACGCACGGGGCGAAAGGCTGCACCTGCTTGACCAGAACCGATCATGTGCGCGTTTCCGGCTTTTCCGTGCGCCCGGTGGACACCACCGGGGCGGGGGACGCCTTCGTCGCCGGGTTCCTGTCAGGCTTGCTGACCAGACCGAACGCGCCGTTGGCCGATGTCTGCCGCTTCGCCAATGGGGCGGGGGCGTTGGCCACCACCCAGCGCGGGGCCATTCCGGCCATGCCGACCCGCGAGGCCGTGTTGAGCCTGATGGCATCCCAACCCGCCGCAACCGAAAACACCGAAAGCTGAGAAGACCGATGTCGCATCCCCGCATTGTCGCCGCGCCGCCGTTGCCCGCCTTCGATTACACGGTGTTTGGCGGCACCGGCGATCTGGCCCTGCGCAAGCTGCTTCCGGCCCTGTATCTGCGTGATCGGGCGGGGCAGGTGGCGGCGGGCAGCCGGATCATCGCCGTCTCGCGCAGCGCGCTTGATCCGGCGGAATACCGGGCGAAGGCCGACGCGGCGGTGCGCCGCCACGTCGCCGCCGATGAGTTGGACGAGGAGTTGATCGCACGTTTTCTCGCGCGCCTGGATTACGTCTCGGTGGACGCGACGTCGAGCGAGGGCTGGAGCGATCTGGCCGGACGCTTCGCGGGGCGCGGGGACGGGCCGGTGCGGATCTTCTACCTCGCGACCTCTCCCAGCCTGTTCGGGCCGATTTGCGACCGGCTGAAGGGCGCCGGGCTGGTGACTCCGGCGGCGCGCGTCGTGCTGGAAAAACCGATTGGCCGCGATCTGGACTCGGCCCGCGCGATCAACGCGCAGGTCGGCGCGGTCTTCGCCGAATCCCAGATCTACCGCATCGACCATTATCTGGGAAAGGAGACGGTGCAGAATCTGTTGGCGCTGCGCTTCGCCAACTCCCTGTTCGAGCCGCTGTGGAACGCCAACCACATCGACCATGTCCAGATCACCGTCGCCGAAACCGTCGGCGTCGAGGGGCGCGGCGATTATTACGACCATTCCGGCGCGCTGCGCGACATGGTGCAGAACCATTTGCTGCAACTCGTCTGTCTGGTCGGCATGGAATCGCCGGTCTCGTTGGCGCAAGAGGCGGTGCGCGACGAAAAGCTCAAGGTCCTGCGCTCCCTCAAGCCGATGGGGGTTGAGGATGTCGGGGCCTGCACCGTGCGCGGGCAGTACCGCGCGGGCGCGGTCACGGGCGGCGCGGTTCCGGCTTACGCCGACGAACCCGGCATTCCGGCGGGCAGCGGCACGGAAACCTTCGTGGCCCTGAAGCTGGAAATCGCCAATTGGCGGTGGGCCGGGGTGCCGTTCTATCTGCGCACCGGCAAGCGTCTGCCCGCCAAGATGTCGGAAATCGTCATCCAGTTCCGTCCCATTCCGCACTCGATCTTCCCGCAATCGGCGGGCGAGTTGCAAGCGAACCGGCTGATCGTCCGTTTGCAGCCGGATGAGAGCATCCGTTTGCACCTGATGGCGAAGGAACCCGGCCCCGGCGGCATGCGCCTGCGACAGGCGCCGCTGAATCTCAGCTTCGCCGAAACCTTTGGCTCCCGCTTCCCCGACGCGTATGAGCGGCTGCTGATGGACGTCGTGCGCGGCAACCCGACGCTGTTCATGCGCCGTGACGAGGTCGAAGCCGCCTGGGCCTGGGCGGAAACCATCCTGGAAGGCTGGAAGTCCCGCCGCGACCAGCCCAAACCCTACATCTCCGGAACCTGGGGGCCGTCTCAGGCCATCGCCCTGATCGAACGCGATGGTCGCACTTGGCACGAAGATGAACTGCCCAACGCCGCCTTTTGAGCGGCCTTCCGAAAAATGCATTACGCCTGAAAAAAGGAGTTGCGTGGTGAAGTCTGCCCGCCTATAAAGCGCCTCCCGACGCGAACAGCGCCGACGCGGTCCGAACGGAGC
>NZ_JBMDKF010000025.1:0-93279 GCF_057809575.1 Azospirillum sp. FG154
CCCCCCCCCCACGGAAAGCAAGGCGGAGGTCGGCTTGCGGCTGGTCACGGGACGTCTGCCCGCTCCGGTCGATTCCCCCCCGCTCGCCCTGTCGCCCGTCACCACCGTGGCCGAGGCCTACCGCCACATCCTGCGCCACGCCTTGCGCCAATTCCTCGCCAACGAAGCCTGCGCGCTGGCGGGCGGCGACGTCGAGGGGTTGCACCGGATGCGGGTCGCTTTGCGCCGCCTGCGCACCGCGCACCGGCTGTTCGCGCCGCTCGTCGCCTCGACCCAGGCTGACCGGCTGGTGGAGGACAGCCGCGCGCTCGCCAAACGGCTTGGCCCGGCGCGCGGCTGGGACGTCGCCCTGTCGGGCGTCATCGACCCTTTGTCGGCCAGTCCGAAAGCGCCGGAAGGGCTGCCCGCCTTGGCCGCCGCCGCCCGCAGCGCCGGGGCCGGACCCGCGCGCGAGGCGGTCGCCGCCATCCTCGCTCCGCGCTGCACCACCACGATTTTGGCGCTGGCCGCGTGGTTGGAGGATGGGGGCTGGCTGAGCAACGCCGACGAGACGCGGCGGGCGGCCCTGAACGCCCCCATCGCCAGCGTCGCCGCCGATTGGCTGTCCGCCCGCATGGCCAAGATCGAAAAGACGCCCAAAATCCCGGACGAGGCCAAGGCGCGGGAAAAGCTTCGGCGGCGTGCGCGCGCTCTGCGTTACACGGCGGAGTTTTTTCGTGGGCTTTACCCGGAAACCGCCACCCTGCCCTTCATCAGCGCGGTCGACGGGTTGTTGCAGGCGCTGGACGCCGATCACGACGCGGCGACCAGCCGCAAGATGCTGGCGGCCCTGCCCGGCGTGGACGGCAAGATTCTGGCCGCCACCGCCGCCTGGATCGACCGTCAGGCCGACAAGCGCCGCCGCGCCCTGCCCGACCTGTGGAAACGCTTTCACGACACCCCGCCGTTCTGGGCATGACCGGGAGCTTGCCGCCATGTGGTGGCAATCGCTGGCCTTGCGCCTATATCGTCACGGCGGCTTTGTCGGGGCCGAACCTTTGGGCATGATGCCTCTTCCCAACCGGGCAGGCTTCGGGTAAAAGAACACACCATGAACAAATTCATCAGCGTCCGTGGCGCGCGGGAACACAATCTGAAGAACGTCGATGTGGATCTGCCGCGCGACGAACTGATTGTCATCACCGGCCTGTCGGGTTCCGGCAAATCGTCGTTGGCCTTCGACACGATTTACGCCGAAGGTCAGCGCCGTTACGTCGAAAGCCTGTCGGCCTACGCGCGCCAGTTCCTGGAACTGATGCAAAAACCCGACGTCGATTCGATTGAAGGGCTGTCGCCCGCCATTTCCATCGAACAGAAAACGACCTCGCGCAATCCCCGCTCCACCGTCGGCACGGTGACGGAGATTTACGATTACATGCGCCTGCTGTGGGCGCGGGTCGGCGTTCCCTATTCCCCCGCCACCGGGCTGCCCATCGAAAGCCAGACGGTCAGCCAGATGGTGGACCGCATCATGGCGATGCCGGAGGGAACGCGCCTGTTGCTGCTGGCCCCCTTCGTGCGCGGTCGCAAGGGCGAGTACAAAAAGGAAATCCAGGATCTCCGCAAACGCGGCTTCCAGCGCGTGCGCGTCGATGGCGCCATGCACGAGATCGACGAGGTTCCGGCCCTCAACAAAAAGCTCAAGCACGACATCGAAGTCGTGGTTGACCGCATCGTCGTCCGCGACGGTCTGGGCAACCGACTGGCCGATTCGCTGGAAACCGCGCTGGGGTTGGCCGACGGCATCGTCTGGGTGGAGAACGCCGAAACCGCCGAACAGACGGTCTTTTCGCAAAAATTCGCCTGCCCGGTGTCGGGCTTCACCATTCCGGAAATCGAACCCCGGCTGTTCTCCTTCAACAACCCGTTCGGCGCATGCCCGGCCTGCGACGGCTTGGGCAGCAAGATCTATTTCGACCCGATGCTGGTGGTCCCCGACGAACGCTTGCCGCTGTCCAAGGGCGTGATCGCGCCCTGGGCCGGGTCCACCTCCAAATATTACGACCAGACGCTCGACAGCATCGCCCGCCATTTCGGCGTGGCGATGACGACGCCGTGGGAGGAGTTGCCGGACGTGGTGCGGCAAACCATCCTCTATGGCTCTGGCGAGACGCCGATCACGATGACCTACGAGGACGGGCTGCGCAGCTACCAGACCGCCAAGCCGTTCGAGGGCATCATCAACAATCTTGAGCGCCGGTATCGCGAGACCGACAGCGCGTGGTCGCGCGATGAAATGGCGAAGTTCCAATCCTCCCAACCCTGCGAGGTCTGCAAAGGCGCGCGGCTGAAGCCGGAGGCGCTGGCCGTCAAAATCCGGGGCCGCCACATTTCCGACGCGACGGAGCTGTCGATCGCCGAGGCGGCGGCGTGGTTTGGCGAGTTGAACGCGCATCTGCGCCCCAAGGATCAGGAAATCGCCTACCGCATCCTGAAGGAAATCAACGAGCGGTTGGGCTTCCTGAACGCCGTTGGCTTGGAGTATCTGACGCTGGCGCGCGGCTCCGGCACCCTGTCGGGCGGCGAAAGCCAGCGCATCCGCTTGGCCTCGCAGATCGGTTCCGGCCTGACCGGGGTGCTGTATGTGCTGGACGAGCCGTCCATCGGCCTGCACCAGCGCGACAACGACCGCCTGCTGGAAACCTTGAAACGGCTGCGCGACATCGGCAACACGGTGATCGTCGTCGAGCATGACGAAGACGCCATCCGCAGCGCCGATTATCTGGTCGATATGGGGCCGGGCGCCGGGCAGCATGGCGGAACCGTCATCGCCCAAGGCACGCCGGAGGAGGTCTGCCGCCACCCTGACAGCGTGACGGCGCAATTCCTCAATGGAACCCGCTTCGTGCCGGTCCCCAAACGGCGCCGCCCCGGCCATCCCGGTCAATTCCTGGAAGTGACCGGCGCGCGGGCGAACAATCTGAAGAATGTTTCAACCAAGATTCCGTTGGGAACCTTCACCTGCGTCACCGGCGTGTCCGGCGGCGGCAAATCCACCCTCATCATTGAAACGCTCTACAAGGCGGTGGCGCGCAAGCTGATGGGCGCGCGCGAACATCCCGCCGAGCATGATTCGGTGCTGGGCTTGGAGCATCTCGACAAGGTCATCGACATCGACCAGTCGCCGATTGGCCGCACCCCGCGCTCCAACCCGGCGACCTACACCGGGGCCTTCACCCCGATGCGCGACTGGTTCGCCGGTCTGCCGGAGGCGAAGGCGCGCGGCTATGGTCCGGGCCGCTTCTCCTTCAACGTCAAGGGCGGACGGTGCGAGGCCTGCCAGGGCGATGGCGTCATCAAGATCGAGATGCATTTCCTGCCCGACGTCTACGTCACCTGCGACGTCTGCCACGGCAAGCGCTACAACCGCGAGACGCTCGACGTCACCTACCGCGACAAGACCATCGCCGACGTCCTCGACATGACCGTGGAGGAGGGCAAGGAGTTCTTCAAGGCGGTGCCGGGCATCCGCGACAAGCTCGACACGCTGGAACGGGTGGGCCTCGGCTACATCCATGTCGGGCAGGCGGCGACCACCCTGTCGGGCGGCGAGGCGCAGCGCGTCAAGCTGTCCAAGGAACTCAGCCGCCGCGCCACCGGGCGCACGCTCTACATCCTCGACGAACCGACCACCGGCCTGCATTTCGCCGACGTCGAAAAGCTGATGGAGGTCCTTCATGCGCTGGTCGATCAGGGCAACACGGTGCTGGTGATCGAACACAATCTGGAGGTCATCAAGACCGCCGATTGGATCATCGACCTTGGCCCGGAGGGCGGCACCGGCGGCGGCGAGATCGTCGCCGAAGGCACGCCCGAACAGGTCGCCAAGGTCAAGCGCAGCTACACCGGGCGCTATCTGGCGCCCTATCTGACGGCGGCGAAAAGCAAGGCGCGCGAAGAGGCGTGATGCTAGTCTGACCTTATGCTGAACGATGTCCGCCTGCGCGCGCTCGACACCGTCAAGCGGATCATTTTTGATCGGCTTGCGGGTCGGGAGGCGCGCGTCTTCCTCTTCGGGTCCTGCGCGCGCGGCGACGTCCGGCACTGGAGCGACATTGATGTCGCCATTGATCCGGCGGCGGCGATTCCCGCCGGGCTGATGGCCGACATCGCCGAGGATCTCGAAGAAAGCACGGTTCCCTATTTCGTCGATGTGGTGGATTTGACCCACGCCCGGCCCGAGTTCCGCGCGGTTGTTTTGAGCGAGGGCGTCGAATGGACCCGGTCGTGAAAACTGCGCGCTGGCTTCTGGCGCGGCGCGCCGTTATGACGCGCGTGTGACGCAAACTTCTGTTCGTTGGAACCATTCATGACCGACAATCTTCGCCCCGTCCATGTCGTCGGCGGCGGTCTCGCCGGGTCCGAATCCGCGTGGCAGATCGCCGAACGCGGCATCCCCGTCGTCCTGCACGAGATGCGGCCCGTCCGCAAAACCGACGCCCATGACACCGACAAGCTGGCGGAGCTGGTCTGCTCCAACTCCTTCCGCTCCGACGACGCCGAATACAACGCGGTCGGGCTGTTGCATGAAGAGATGCGGCGCTGCGGCTCTCTGATCCTGCGTTGCGCCGACGCGCACAAGGTTCCGGCGGGCGGCGCGCTGGCCATGGACCGCGACCATTTCGCCGCCGCCGTGACCGAGGCGATCACCGCCCACCCGCTCATCACCATCGAGCGCGGCGAGGTCGCCGGGTTGCCGCCGGAGGAGTGGGACAGCGTCGTCATCGCCACCGGCCCGCTGACCTCCCCGCCGCTGGCGGAGGCCATCCGCGCCTTCACCGGCGAAGAGTCGCTGGCCTTCTTCGACGCCATCGCCCCGATTGTCTATCTGGAGAGCGTCGATCTGTCGAAGGCGTGGTTCCAGTCGCGCTACGACAAGCCCGGCCCCGGCGGCACCGGCAAGGATTACATCAATTGCGCCTTTGAGAAGGACGAGTACCGCGCCTTCATCGACGCTCTGATCGGCGGCGAAAAGGTCGATTTCAAGGAGTGGGAGAAGACCACCCCCTATTTTGAAGGCTGCCTGCCGATTGAGGTGATGGCCGAACGTGGCGTCGACACCCTGCGTTACGGCCCGATGAAGCCGGTCGGCCTGACCAACCCGCACAAGCCCGAACGCCGCCCCTACGCCGTGGTGCAGTTGCGCCAGGACAACGCGCTGGGCACCCTCTACAACCTCGTCGGTTTCCAGACCAAGCTGCGCCACGCCGAACAGGCGCGCATCTTCCGTATGATTCCCGGTCTGGAAAACGCCGAATTCGCCCGTCTGGGCGGTCTGCACCGCAACACCTTCCTGAACAGCCCACGCCTGCTCGACGGCGCGTTGCGTTTGAAGGCGCAGCCGCGCTTGCGCTTCGCCGGGCAGGTCACGGGCTGCGAGGGCTATGTGGAAAGCGCCGCCGTCGGTCTGCTCGCCGGGCGCTTCGCCGCCGCCGACCGTCTGGGGCAAGACTGCGTCGCCCCGCCGCCGACCACGGCGCTCGGCGCCATTCTCAGCCACATCACCGGCGGGGCGGAGGCGGAAACCTTCCAGCCGATGAACGTCAATTTCGGCCTGTTTCCCCCGGTTGACGACAAGATTCGCGGGCGCGACCGCAAGTTGGCCTACACGCGCCGCGCGTTGGCCGATTTGGCGGCTTGGGTGTAAAAAACCACACCTTCGACGCCGCCGAACCGCAAGCGGCGGTCGGCGGCGTCGTTGCTTTTGAGCGTCAGTACCGCCCGCGCAGCGCCGCCCAGCCCAAGCGCACATGCCGGAACGGGTGCGGCAGCAGCACGCGCGGGGCGAAGACGTCATGGTCGGCTTTGGCGATCACCCCAAGATTCAGGTCGGCCAGCACGGCGGGCAGCAAGGCGGGAAGCGCGGCCTTCGGCAACCCCCGGCGCAACCGGCGGGCTTGGCCCAAATGCTCCGCCGCCACCCGCGCCACGTCGGCGATCACCGGGCGCAGTTCCGATTTTGAGCGGCCCGCGAACAGATCCTCCGACTGAGCGCCATGCTCGGTCATTCGGTCAACAGGCAGCAATTGCCGGTGCTGCCGGGCCAGAAAGGGAACGGCGCGCAGAATGCCGGTCAGCGCGTAGGCGATGCCGACATGCCGACCGACCGTCATCGCCTGCTCGCTCCGCACGTCCAGAATCTCAAGCGCCAATTGCACCAGCGGCGCGCCGGTGACGTCGGCGTAATTGACCAGACAGGTCAGGTCGGCGGGCGGCGCATCGTCCAGATCGGCTTCGCGCGCGTCGATCAGCCGATCAAACAGAGACCGACTGAGGCGCAAGGTTTTTGCCGCCTCGGCCAAGGGGTCCATCACGGCGTGGCGCGGTACGGGTCCGTCCTCATAGACAGCCTCGACGCCGTCGCGCCAGAATTGGAGCCGCATCTGACCAAGGATCGGTTCGCTGACGACTTCACGGGTCTTGGCGATTTCCACGTTGAAGGCGTGCAGCGCAAACAACGCCTCGCGCCGGTCTTCTGGAGCGAAGAGTCCCGTCAAGAAATGATCGTTGTCGTGTTTTCGGACCTCCCGCCCGCAATAGGACAGGTCGGTCGTTGCCGTCGCCATGGGAATCCCGATTGGAAAAAAGAAAGGTGGTGTGGTTTGGAACGTAAGACAAAACCTCAGTCCAAGCCCATATTAAACGCGGAAGGCCACACCGCCAGCCCCGACGCGCAGCAGGCAAGGTTTCCCATGACCGATTTCAACCTCGCCCCGGCCAAGCCCCGCAGGCCCAACCCGGTCGCCCGCAAGGACGAAAGCGGGGAAAATTTCCCCGTCGCCTCCCGCCTGCTGCCCAAGCATCTGCGCCCACACGTCATGGCCTTTTACCGTTTCCTGCGGCTGGCCGACGACATCGCCGACGACGCGGATCTGGAGCCGGAAACCAAACTGTCCTATCTGGAGGCTTTGGAACGGACCCTGACCTCCGGGCAGGCCAAGCACGCCTATCTGAAACCGGCGCTGGATCTGCGCGACAGCCTGCAAGCCACCGGGGTCAGCGACCGCCACGCCCGACAGGTGTTGCGCGCTTTCCGTCGCGACGCGGTCGGCGCCCGCTGCCACAATTGGAGCGATTTGCTGCTCTATTGCCGTTATTCCGCCAACCCGGTCGGGCGCTATCTGCTGGAACTGCACGGCGAGGGAATCGCCGCCGGTATGGCGTCGGACGCGCTGTGCGCCGCCTTGCAGGTGCTGAACCACCTTCAGGACGCGCGCGACGATTGGACGCTGTTGGGGCGCTGCTACATCCCGTTGGTCTGGTTTGACGAGGCTGGCATCAGCGTGGAGAAGTTGGTGGAGCCGCACAGCGATCCGCGTTTGCGCGCGATCTTCAACCAAACTCTTGATAAAACGGATGATCTCTTGGCGGACGCCGCCGCCCTGCCCGGCTTGATCCAGCATCGCGGCCTGCGGTTGGAGGCCTCGGTCATCCTCAGCGTCGCCGAGGCGCTGTCGCGGCGGCTCCGCGCGCAGGATCCGTTGAAGACCCGCGTCGAGCTTGGCCCGCATCACAAGCTGTTGGCCGTGGCGCGGGGGCTGGCGCGAAGCGTCACCGCCTCCTAAACTCCGGGGCCGCGTTCGCCCGAACGCCCGGTTTGATCGTCGGCCCAGGATGTCATGCGCATGACCACCCCCTTGACCCACGCGACCGCGCCGTCGTGCGCCGAATCGCCCTCACTGGTCGCCCAACGGTCGGGAAGCAGTTTCTATTGGCCGATGCGCCTGCTCCCGCGCTCCAAACGCGCGGCGATGTTCGCCATCTACGCCTTTTGCCGCCGCATCGACGACATCGCCGACGAACCCGGTTCCCCGACGGCCAAGCGCGCCGCGCTGGCGGAATGGCGGCGCGACATTCACGAGATCTACAGCGGCGGCGCAGCGACGAATCCCGTCGCCGCCGCTCTGAAGGACGCCATCGACCGCTATGGCCTGCCGCGCGCTGAATTGGACGCGCTGATCGACGGCATGACGATGGACGTCGGCGCAGGCTTGCGCGCGCCCGATCTGGCGACCCTGCGGACCTATTGCCGCCGCGTCGCCGGTGCCGTCGGGATGCTGGCGATCCGCGTCTTCGACCGCGCCGATTCGGACACCGAGGCCTTCGCGCTTGCCTTGGGCGAGGCGCTGCAACTGACCAACATCCTGCGTGACCTGAGCGAAGACGCGGCGCTGGGGCGGCTCTATTTGCCGCGCGAGGCGCTGGCCCTGGCGGGCATCCACACCCAGATCCCGGAGGAGGCGTTGGCCCACCCCAACCTCGCCCGCGCTTGCGAGGCGGTGGCCGATCTGGCCGAAGCCGATTTCGCCGACGCCCGCGACGCCATCGCGGGCAAGACCGGCGGGTCGCTGTGGGCGGCGGTGGCGATGATGGTGCTGTATCACCGGCTGTTGCGGCGGCTCCGCGCGCGGGGCTGGCGCGACCCGTCCGAACGCGTGCGGGTTGGTCGGCGGGAAAGCGCCTGGGTCGCCCTGCGTTGCCTGCTTGGCTCGCCGCCCGCTGCCTGAGAAACCATCATGACCACCTGCCATGTGATCGGGGCCGGGCTGGCCGGGCTGGCCGCCGCGTTGCGGCTGGCCGAGGCGGGTCGGCGAGTCGCGCTCTACGAGCAGGCGCCGCAGGCGGGCGGGCGCTGCCGCTCCTTTTACGACGCTGCGCTCGACCGCTTGATCGACAATGGCAGCCATATGGCGCTCAGCGGCAACCACGCCCTGGTCGATTACGCCCGACGCAGCGGGGCCGGGGACGCCCTGACGACGCTGCGCCCCGCAGCCTTTCCCTTCCTGGACCAGCGCGACGGCGCGCTCTGGACGTTGCGCCCCGGCGGGCTGTGGTTGTTCGACGAGGCCCGGCGGGTTCCGGGCAGCCGTCCTTGGCAGTATCTGGCGGCGCTGCGCGCGGTCGTCGCCGGGGCGGATCGCACGGTGGATCACGCCCTGCCGCCCGGCGGGCCTCTGCACGAGCGGTTGTGGCGGCCACTGGCCGTGTCGGCGCTGAACGGCCCGACGGCGCGCGTTTCAGCCCGCCTGTTCGGCGCGGTGATGCGGGAAACGTTGCTGCGCGGCGAGGCGGCGTGCCGCCCCTTGGTCGCGCCGCGTGGGTTGACCGCCGCCTTCGTCGATCCGGCCTTGCGCCGTTTGGCGGCGCTGGGGGCCGAGTTGCGGCTGGGCGCGCGGGTGGACGGTCTGCGCTTTGACGATGAAGATTCTGGGGCCGCGCGTGTCGTCGGATTGTCGATCGGCGGCGCGGCGGTGGACCTGCCCCCCGGCGAGTCGGTGATCCTCGCCGCGCCCGCTTGGGTGTCGGAACGGTTGGTTCCCGACCTGACCGTGCCGCCGCCCGGCCCGACCATCGTCAACGTCCATTACCGGCTCGACGAACCGGCGCGTTTGCCCGGCGGCCTGCCGTTTCTGGGGTTGATCGGCGGACAGGCCGAATGGCTGTTCACGCGGGAGGACGTCGTCGCCGTCACCGTCAGCGACGCCGACGCCCTGGCCGACCAACCCGCCGAGGCCATCGCCGCCCGGCTGTGGCGCGACGTGGCCGCCGCGCTGCGGCTCGATGGCCCGATTCGCCCCTATCGGGTGGTCAAGGAACGCCGGGCGACGCCCGACCAAGCGCCCGACTCGGTTTTGCGCCGCCCATCCGCCCGCACCCGCTGGGACAATCTGACGCTGGCCGGGGACTGGACGGACACCGGGCTTCCGGCCAGCCTGGAAGCCGCCGTTCGTTCGGGCGACCGCGCGGCAAAGCTCACGTTTTCAGCCCGTTGATGCGCTTTCCGGCAGTCTAGAGCGTTTCCAGACTTCACATCGTTGCGCCTTCGGCCTATTTGGTCGGGTGGAGGCGCCGCGCTCCCCAGGCACGGCCCGGAAGGACATTTCAAGAAGAGAGGGTTTCGACATGGCGTTTGAACTTCCGCCGCTCCCCTACGCGTATGACGCTCTGGCCCCGTACATTTCGGAACAGACGCTGCGCCTGCATCACGGCAAGCATCACCAGACCTACGTCACCAACCTGAACAACCTGACCAAGGATTCGCCCTTGGCCGAGGCCAGCCTGGAAGACGTCATCAAGCAGACGGTCGGCGACGCCAGCAAGGTCGGCGTCTTCAACAACGCCGCCCAGATCTGGAACCACACCTTCTTCTGGCAGAGCCTGAAGAAGGACGGCGGCGTCATGCCGGCGGCGCTGGAAGCCCGCATCGTCGCCGATTTCGGCAGCGTGGAGAAGTTCAAGGAAGAGCTGACCCAGGCCGCCCTGACCCAGTTCGGTTCCGGCTGGGCGTGGCTGTACGAAGAGAACGGCACGCTGAAGGTCGGCAAGACCGGCAACGCCGACACCCCCTTCGCCCATGGCAAGAAGCCGCTGTTCACCATCGACGTCTGGGAACACGCCTATTACGTCGATTTCCAGAACCGCCGCGCCGATTTCGTGAAGGCGGTCATCGACCACCTCGCGAACTGGGATTTCGCCGCTGAACAGCTCGGCGTCTGATCTCAACGCGTCCGTTGAAAACGGCAAAGGCGTCCCGGTTGGGACGCCTTTGTTGTTTCTGGCCTTGCGATTCAGCCGCGCCGCGTTACACCGGCAGCATCGCCACAGCCACCCGCCGCCCTTCGGCCAGCAGGATGTTGTAGGTCCGGCAAACCGCCCGGCTGTCCATGAACTCCACGACGATGCCCGCCGCGCGCAACTCCTGCCGCAGGGCCTTCGGCACGAACAGCATCGTCGGGCCGGTGCCAAGCAGCAGAAGCTCCACCTTCGGCTCCGCCGCGATGATCTCCGCGAAATCGGCGGCGGTCAGCGCGGCGACGTCTGGGCCGACGCTCCAGGGCAGCGTGCGGTCGGGCAGCACGATGACCGCCCCGACCCACCAGCGCCCGGACACGCAGAACTGCCCCTCGCCGTAACCGTCGATGACCTGACGGTCAGACGAGATCATCGGGGTGATGTCGGCCATGGGGCAGTCCTTTCCGGCGGCGCCGCGCTTAGGGCGTCGTCGGGGCGTTGGTGGGCTGAACGTCGGGCGCGCCGCGCCGCAGGCGGTTTTCGCCGAGGAACAGCAGGATCGGCGCCGCGATGAAGATGGAGGAGGTGGTGGCGATGAACACGCCGAGCAGCAGCACGATGCCGAAATCCTGCAAGGCCTCGCCGCCGAACAGCGCCAACGGAATGACCGAGAGGAAGGTGCACATCGAGGTGCCGAGCGTGCGGTTCAGCGTTTCGTTGATCGACAGGTCGATCAGGTCGCGCAAAGGCATCTTCTTGTAAATGCGCAGATTCTCGCGCATCCGGTCATAGACCACGACCTTGTCGTTGATCGAATAGCCCATGATGGTCAGGATCGCGGCGACCGCCACCAAATTGAACTGCAAGCCGGTGACGGCGTAGAAGCCGACGATCTTGGTGATGTCGAGCAACAGCGTCACCACCGCGCCCAAGCCGAACTGCCATTCAAAGCGGAACCAGATGTAGAGCAGCATCGCCACCATGGCGAGGCCAAGCGCCAGCATGCCGTTGGTGAACAGCTCGCCGCTGACCGAGGCGCCGACCGCTTCGACGCGGCGGACCTGGGTGCCGGGAACGGCGGTGGACAGCGTGGAGCGCACCTTGTCGGCGGCCACCTGCTGGGCGGCGTCGTCGCCGGGCTGGCGTTCCAGACGAATCAAGACGTCCTGATTCGATCCGAATTCCTGCAACGCCACCTGCCCCATGCCAAGCCCGGTCAGGGTGTGGCGCAGCGAGGCGAAATCGGTGGCTTGCGGCGTGCGGGCTTCGATGACGATGCCGCCACGGAAGTCGATGCCGTAATTCAGACCCGGATGGAAGAACAGGATCAGCGAGGCGATGGACAGGAACGCCGACGTGATAAGGCCAGCGTACCGGCCATTCATGAAGGGGATCTTGGTGTTGTCGGGGACCAGGCGAAGCCGGAACATGGAACTACCTCCTCAAACCGGCAGCGCGGTGGGCCGCGTCTGGCGCAGCCATGTCACCATCATCAGGCGCACCAGCACCGTGGCTGTGAACATGGAAATCAGGATGCCGAAGGTGATGGTGACGGCGAAGCCCTTGATGGTGCCGGTGCCGAAGATGAACAGCAGCGCCATCTTGATCGCCGTCGTCAGGTTGGAATCGACGATGGTGCTGTAGGCCCGGCTGAACCCGGCCTCCATCGAGGCGAAGACGCCCCGGCCCTTCTTCGTCTCTTCGCGGATGCGCTCGTTGATGAGGATGTTGGCGTCCACCGCCAGACCCAACGTCAACAGCACGCCCGCGATGCCCGGCAGGGTCAAGGTGGCGTGCAGCATCGACAGCGCCGCCAGCGTCAGCACGATGTTGATGAGCAGGGCGAAGCAGGCGAAGGCGCCGAACAATCCATAGGACGCGATCATATAGACGCAGACCATGATGAAGCCGACCGCGACCGCCGTCAGACCGGCGCGGATCGAATCGGCGCCCAGATCGGGGCCGACCGTGCGCTCTTCGATCACCTTCAAGGGCGCGGGCAAGGCGCCCGCGCGCAACAGCACCGCCAGATCGTTGGCGGTGGCGGCGGAGAAGTTGCCGCTGATCTGGCCGCGTCCGCCGGTGATCGGCTCGCGGATGACCGGGGCGCTGATGACCTTGTTGTCGAGCACGATGGCGAAGGGACGGCCAACGTTCGCCTTGGTGATTTCGGCGAAACGGTTGGCCCCGGCGCTGTTGAACTCGAAATTCACCACCCACTCGCCGCTCTGCGAGTTGGTGGAGGCCGTCGCGTTCTTCAGGGTGGCGCCGTCCACCTCGACCTTCTTGCGGATGACGTAAGAGGTCTGGTCCCGTCCGCCTTCGCTCGACGGCAAAATCTCCGATCCTGGAGGGGCGCGGCCCGTCGCGGGATTGGCGTTGGTGTCCACCAGACGGAAGGTCATCTTCGCCGTGGTGCCGAGCAACCGCTTGACGCGGTCGGGATCCTCGACGCCGGGAAGTTGGACCAGGATGCGGTCGGTGCCCTGGCGGGCGATGGTCGGCTCGTTCACGCCCGTCTCGTCGATGCGGCGGCGAACGATCTCGATGGATTGCTCAATGGCCTGGGTGGCGCGGTCGCGCAGGGCCACCTCGCTCAAGGCCACCGTCACCGTCGGGCCGTTGACGGACACCGCGATGTCGGGCTGGCCACCGGCCATCGTCACGCCGCCGACCGGGTTGGACAGACCGCGCAACGCTTTGGCCGCGTCGTCGGCTTGGGCAAGGTCGCGAAGCTGCACGGTCACGCCGCGATCACCGGCGGTGATGGCGGTGTACCCCACGTTGGCGGTGCGCAACTGCTGCCGCGCCCCGTCCACCAGCCCTTCGACCCGGTCACGGATGACCGTGGCCATATCGACTTCGAGCAACAGATGCGATCCGCCGCGCAGGTCGAGACCCAGCGCCACCCGGCTGTTGGCGTACCAACTTGGCAGGCTGGCCAGCGTCTCGCGGCCCAGGAAGTTCGGCAGCATCACGATGAACCCGGCGACGCAGGTCGCCACGATCATATAAATCTTCCAGCGCGAAAAATAGAGCATGCGTCACTCGAATCCGATTGGACGACCGGCCAAGCCGGGTTACTTGCGGCCCAACAGCTTGCCAAGGAACCCACCGGCGCCGGGCGCCTCGTCGGTCTTGGCCGCGCCGTCGGCGGGGGCGGCGGTTTCGCCGGGCTTGCCGTTGGCCGGTTCGGTCTTGGCCAGCACGAGGTTGACCGTCGAGCGCACGCAGCGCACGCGGACATTCTCGGCGATTTCGACGGTCAGCTCGTCGTCCGGGCCGACCTTGGTCACGACGCCGATGATGCCGCCGCCGGTCACGACGCGATCACCGCGACGGATGGCCGACAGCATGGCCTTGTGCTCCTTCATCTTCTTTTGCTGCGGACGGATCAGCAGGAAATAGAAGACGACGAAGATCAGAATCAGCGGCAGAAACTGCACAACCATGTCACCACCGGCAGCGGGCGCGGCGGTCTGTGCATAAGCCGTCGAAACGAACATCTGGGAGCTCCTTTTGGGTTGGTCTCGCGCGGGGTTCGGCGTTCCGCCGGGACGCCGCGACTATAGCCGCCCATGCTTGGGATGCAACGGTGATGCGCCGTCATCCGGGGTTTGGCGGCGGCTTGTGCGCCCGCACCGCTGTGATACCGTGCGGGCGCGTCGCAAAGATGGCGGCGCGGACGCCCGGTTTCCATGAAAATTCGCGCAGAGGCGCCAGGAAAACGATGCCAGACGACTCTTTGATCCCGCTCTTGACCCGCATCGCCGACGCGCTCGACCGTCTGGCCCCGCCGCCGCCGGTCGCGCTCGACATCGCCGCCGCCGACGCCTTCGTCTGGCACGCCGACCCGGATCGGCTGGAGCCGGTGCCCTCGGTCAACCGGGTGGACATCGCCCTGTTGCAGGGCGTGGAGCGGCAGCGCGACATCCTGCTGGACAACACCCGGCGTTTCGCAGGCGGTCTGCCCGCCAACAACGCCCTGCTGTGGGGATCGCGCGGCACCGGCAAAAGCTCTCTGGTCAAGTCAATCCACGCCGTGGTGTGCCAGGAGCGTCCGAACGAGCTGGCGCTGGTGGAAATCCACCGCGAGGACATCCCCACCCTGCCCCGCCTGTTGACCCGGCTGAAGGGCGAGGCCCGTCGCTTCATCCTGTTCTGCGACGACCTGTCCTTCGACCATGACGACGCGCATTACAAATCGCTGAAAGCCGTTCTGGACGGCGGGATCGAGGGGCGGCCCGACAATGTGGTGTTTTACGCCACGTCGAACCGCCGCCACCTGATGCCGCGCGACATGATCGAGAATGAACGCTCCACCGCCATCAACCCGGCGGAAGCGGTCGAGGAAAAAGTCTCGCTGTCCGACCGTTTCGGCCTGTGGCTGGGCTTCCACAATTGCGACCAGACCACCTATTTCGCGATGATCGAGGGCTACGCCCGCCATTTCGGCCTGGAAATCGCCACCGAGCAACTCCACGCCGAGGCGGTCGAATGGTCGGTCACGCGCGGCAGCCGGTCGGGCCGCGTCGCGTGGCAGTTCATCCAGGACCTGGCGGGCCGTCTCGGAACGCCCCTTCGCTAGCCTGCTTGCGGTGATCCATCTGGCCGGTGGGATCCACCGCCTGGCTGCCCTTGCGCAGCTCGAAATGAAGCTGCGGGCTGGTGACGGAGCCGGTTTGGCCGACCCGTCCCACCGTTTGCCCGCGTTTCACCGTCGCCCCGCGCTCCACCTCGATGCGGTCGAGGTGGGCGTAGGCGGTGATCCAGCCGTCGGCGTGCTTCAGCAGCAGCAGATTGCCAAAGCCGCGCAACTCGTTCCCAGCGTAGGCGACGACGCCATTGTCGGCGGCGACCACCGCCGCGCCCTTGCTGGCGGCGATGTTCAGCCCGTCATTGTGCAGGCCGTCGGGTTTGGGGCCATAGCCGGAAATCAGTCGCCCCTTCACCGGCCACAGGAATCGCGCGCCGCCACGCGGGGGCGGCGCGGCGTCTGGCTTCGCTTCGGCGGGTTTGGATTCGGTGGGTTTGGCGGCGTCGGCCTTGCCGAAGTCCGGCTTTGATGGCGGCGGCGGAACGGCGGCGACCTCGGTCGGCGGCGCTTCAGCGGGCGCCGCGTTCCGTCCGGCGGGCAGGCTGGGCGGCGTCGGGGGGGACGAGGTGGCGGGAGCGGCCTGAGGAGTGGCGGAGGCGTCCGCCGTCATCTCGGGCTTGTGGCTCGGCGCGCGCAGATTGGCCGGTTCCTGCCCTGGTTGATAGACAACCTCGGGTTCCGACGCGTTCGCCCCTATGGATGGCTTCGTCAAGGGAATTGGCGCCCCGGCGACGCCGCCGCTCGTCGCCGGAGGCGGCGGTGGTTCAGCCGCCGCCGGAGCGGAGGGAGTGAGCTGAGTTGGAGTCGCCGCGCCGGGCGCCGCCAATTCGGAGGCCTGGATAGACGAGCGTCCAGAACCACGCCCGGACGACGGCGCGGCGGTGGTTTCGCCCGGGGGCGCCTCGGCAACCACCGCGCCGGTGGCCGGAGCGTTGAGGTCCGGCGCGCCGGTCGTCGAGCGATTGTCTGATCCAGGCAAACGCAACGCCTGCCCGGCTTTCACCGCGAAAGGCGGCGTCAGGTTGTTCAACCGGGTCAACTCGCTGACGTCCACATTGTTCATGCGGGAAATGCCGTACAGCGTGTCTCCGCGCTGAACAATGTACTGCCGGGCGGTCGGCAAGGTGAGCCGTTGGCCAACCTCCAGCTTATAGGGCGGCGACAGACGATTCGCTTCGATCAGGTCACGCAGCGGCACGTTGTAGCGGCGCGCGATGATGTAGGCGCTGTCGCCCTTCTGCGCCATGATTGTGCCGCTCGCCGAATCCGGCGTGCCGCCGCTTCCCATGTTGACGACGGGGGCCGGCCCACCGATCCGCTCGCAGGCGGCCAGCGCCAGAACGATCAGCGAGGCGGCGGCCAGACGGGCGACGCGGCGTCCGGGTTTCCCAAGCGGAGTCGGGCGCGCGGAGGAGGTCATGCGGAACGAACCTGTTGCGGCGGGTCGGACAGCAGCGGAACGAAACGAACGGGCCACAGATCCTCCCGAAGAATACCGGAATCGGTGCGCCGGAGGCGGACCATCGTCTGTTCACGATAATCCCCGCCCAGCGGAATGACCATGACACCACCAACGGCGAGTTGATCCGTCAAGTCTTTTGGCGGCTCCTGCCCCCCGGCGGCCGTCACCAGCACACGGGAAAAGGGCGCCTGTTGCGGCCAACCACGGGTCCCGTCGCCACGGCGCGTCGTGATGTTGCCGATGTTCAGCAGGCGGAACCGCCGTTCCGCCTCGTTCAGCAGGGGCCGCAGGCGCTCGATGGTGAAGACCCGGCGGCAAAGCTGCGCCAGCACCGCCGCCTGATACCCCGATCCGGTGCCGATCTCCAGCACCAGATGACGGGGATGCAATTCCAACGCCTGCGTCATCAACGCCACGATCAACGGTTGGCTGATCGTCTGGCCGCAGTCGATGGGAAGCGCCATGTCGTCCCAGGCATGATCCTGAAAGGCGTCAGGAACAAACAGATCGCGCGGTATCCGTTCGATGGCGCCGAGAACGGACGTGTCGGTCACGCCCGCCCCACGAAGCGCCATCAGCAAACGGATCTTGCGGGCGTCTGTGCTCACACAAAGGCCTGTTTCAGTGTCTGCAAGGTCGGCGTGTGGGTCAAATCAAGGAACACCGGCGTGATCGAAATTCCGCCGTTGAACACGGTGTAAATGTCGGTGTCCTCGGCGACATCGGCCTCGCCCCGCAAGGTGCCGATCCAGAAATAGGCCTTGCCGCGCGGATCGACCCGCTCGATCAACTCGTCGCCGATCTTGCGCTTGCCATGCCGCACCACTCGCACCCCTGTGACGTCGTCCGCCGGGCATGCCGGGAAATTGACGTTCAGCAGGACGTTTTTCGGCCACGCCACCGTCACCGCCTTGCGCACCACGTCGGCGCCATGGGCGATGGCCGCCGACCAGTCGATGGCGTTGCCGGTTTCGTAATGCTGGCTCATGGCGATGGCGGGAACGCCGAGCAGCGTCGCCTCCATCGCGGCGGCGATGGTGCCCGAATAGGTCACATCCTCGCCGATGTTGGAGCCTTGGTTGACCCCGGACAGGACCAGCGTCGGACGGGCGTCCTTCATCACATGGTTGATCGCCAGCAGCACGCAATCGGTCGGCGTGCCGTCCACCGTGAAACGGCGGTCGTCCAGCTTGCGCAGGCGCAGGGGCCGGTTGATGGTCAGCGAATGGCTGGCCGCCGACTGCTCCATCTCCGGCGCCACCACCCACACGTCATCGGACAGAGCGCGCGCGATGCCTTCCAGCACCTTCAGGCCCTGGGCGTGGACGCCGTCGTCGTTGGTGACGAGGATGCGGGTTTTCGACAGGTCGAGCGGCAAAACGAACATCAAGCGGAAATCCTCTCCATGCCGCGCATGTAGGGGCGAAGGGCGTCGGGAACCAGGATCGAGCCGTCGGGCTGCTGGTAATTCTCCAACACCGCGATCAGACAGCGCCCGACCGCCACGCCCGAGCCGTTGAGGGTGTGCAGGAATTGAGTTTGTTTCTCGCCCTTCGGACGGCAACGGGCCTTCATGCGGCGGGCCTGGAAATCGCCGCAATTCGACACGCTGGAGATCTCGCGGTAGGCGTTCTGCCCCGGCAGCCAGACCTCGACGTCGTAGGTCTTGCGCGAGGAAAAGCCCATGTCGCCGGTGCACAGCACGATGGTGCGGTAGGGCAAGCCCAGCCGCTCCAACACCGTTTCGGCGCAACGGACCATGCGTTGATGCTCGGCTTCCGACTGTTCGGGCGTGGTCAGCCCGACCATTTCGACCTTCCAGAACTGATGCTGGCGGATCATGCCGCGCGTGTCGCGCCCCGCCGATCCGGCTTCGGCGCGGAAGCAGGGGGTCAGCGCCGTGTAGCGCAACGGCAGCTCTTCGCTGGCGACGATCTGGTCGCTGACGAGGTTGGTCAACGGCACTTCGGACGTCGGAATCAGGTAGTGATCCGATCCGGTGGTCTTGAACAGATCCTCTTCAAATTTCGGCAACTGGCCGGTGCCGAACAGGGCGGTGTCGCGCACCATCAACGGCGGGGCGATTTCGGTGTAGCCATGCTCCGACGTGTGGATGTCGAGCATGAAGTCGGCCAAGGCGCGTTCCAGACGGGCCAACCCGCCCTTCAGCACGGTGAAGCGGGCGCCGGACATGCGGGCCGCCGCCTCGAAATCCATCAGGCCCAGCGCCTCGCCCAGCTCGTAATGCTGCTTGGCGTCGGCGATGGCGGGCGGCGTGCCCCAGCGGCGGATCTCGACGTTGGCGGTTTCGTCCGGACCGTCCGGCACGTCGTCGGCGGGGATGTTGGGCAGACCGGCGAGCAGAGCGTCGAGTTCGGCGCCAAGGCGGCGTTCCTCCTCCTCCACCTGGGGCAGACGGTCCTTCAGGGCCGCCATCTCGTCCAGAATCGGTTGAGCGTCGCGCCCCTCGCGCTTGGCGAGGCCGACCTCTTTGGCCGCCTCGTTCCGGCGGGCCTGCATGTCCTGCAACTGGGTCTGCGCGGCGCGGCGGCGGCTGTCCAGGTCGATCACCGACGACGACAACGCCGCCAATCCCCGGCGGCCAAGGCCACGGTCGAAGGCTTCGGGATTCTCTCGGATGGCGCGAAGGTCGTGCATGGCTCGGACGTATAGGAAAGAGGGCGGGTGGATGGTTATACGGCGCGCCCCCCGGAAGGTCCAGCGCCAGGGCCGGGTGGAGTCGCCGTCTTTCCCCGCCCAACCATCGCCGCCAAACCGTTTTAAGGATTCTGACATGCCCGACCACGCCCTGTCCCGACGGAGCGTCTTTCGCACCCTGTCTCTTCCCGCCGCCGCTCTGCTCTTGCCGCGCGCGACGGCGGCGGCGGAGGTCGCGGCCTCCCCTGCCCCGTCCTTGCTGGTCGATGAGCCGGTTTGCGTCCTGACGCCTCAATCGGTCGAGGGGCCGTTCTACCTGGACCCTGATCTGCTGCGCGCCGACATCGCCGATGGGCGTCCGGGCGTGCCGCTTCAGCTCCAACTGCGGCTGGTCGAGGCCGGAAGCTGCGCGCCGATCCGCAACGCCCGCCTGGACGTCTGGCACGCCGACGCGCGCGGCGTTTATTCCGGCTTCAAGGAGCAGGGCGACGGTCGCCACATCGACGCGACGGGCCAAAAATTCCTGCGCGGAACGCAAATCAGCGACGAACGCGGACGCGTCGTTTTCAACACGATCTATCCCGGCTGGTACGAGGGGCGGGCCACCCACATTCACGCCAAGCTGTTTTTGGACGACAAAACCGTTCTGCTGTTCCAGATGTATTTTCCCGACGCCATCAACGAATTCATTTACACCAACGTCCTGTGGTACGCGAACCGCAACGCCACGCGCCACATCATCAACCGCAACGATCCGCTGATCCTGGACAATGATCCAGAGCGCCGAAGCTTCTGCGCGGTCAAGGAGGCCGCCGACCGCTACGTCGCCTCGCTGGTGATCGGCGTTGATCGGGCGGCGCCGGCGGCGGCGGCGAGCGGCCCATCCTTCACCTCCGTCTTCAGCCGGGCGCTTGGTTTGTCCTCCGGCCCGCCACCGGCGGCGAACCGGGTGTCGAGCCTGATACCGGGCCTGTAAGCTTGCGGTTCTGCGCTCCCGGCATGGCCGCCACGCCGATGCAGCCTTGGACAGCGGCGGAAGGTCGCGCCACTGTCTCCTCCGCCGCGTTGCAGCGGAGAACCGGGACCGAAGGGAACACGCGCGTGCGCGACGGAATTGAGACGGCCTATCTGGAGGCCGGAACCGCCGCTTATCGGTCGGCCAGCCGCATTCTGTTCGTCGCGGGTTTTTCCACCTTCGCCACGCTCTATTGCGTACAGCCGTTGATGCCGGATTTCGTGCGTGAGTTCGGCGTCACCCCGGCGGAATCCAGCCTGACCCTGTCGCTCAGCACCGGGCTTCTGGCCGTGGCGTTGCTGATCGCCGGGGCCTTGTCGGACGGAATCGGGCGCAAGCCGGTGATGGTGGCGGCCCTGCTGGCGTCGGGGTTGCTGGGAATCGTCGGCGCGGTGATGCCCGATTGGCACGGCTTCCTGATCCTGCGCGCGCTGGAGGGAATCGCCCTCAGCGGTCTGCCCGCCGTCGCCATGGCCTATGTTTCCGAAGAGGTTGACCCCAAATCCGCCGGGGTGGCCATGGGCCTCTACATCGGCGGAACGGCGATGGGCGGCATGTCGGGCCGGGTGATGACCGCGCTGGTCGCCGATCTGGGCAATTGGCGGATCGCCGTCGGGCTGGTCGGCGTCCTGGGCGTGGTCGCGGCGCTGACGGTGTGGAAGGCCCTGCCGCCATCGCGCCATTTCGTGCGGCGTCCGTCGGGGTTGCGCGCCCTGGCTCTGTCCTGGCGCGGGTTGTTGAGCGACCGGGGCATCCTCGCGCTGTTCTCGCTGGGCTTCCTGCTGATGGGTGGGTTCGTCACCGCCTTCAACTACATCGGTTTCCGGCTGACCGACCCGCCCTTTGAGTTGCGCCCGGCCTTGGTTGGGGCGGTGTCCATCGTTTATTGCTTCGGCATGGTCAGTTCGCCGCTGTTCGGCTGGCTGGCCGGGCGCTTTGGCAATGACCGAACGTTGGTGGCGGCGGTGCTGCTGATGATCGCCGGGTTGGCCGTGTTGGAGTTGGACCATCTTGCGACGATGTTGGTCGGCATCGCGCTGTTCACCTTCGCCTTTTTCGGCGCGCATTCCATCGTGTCCGCCTGGATCGGCCAGCGCGCCCAAACCGCCCGTGGTCAAGCGTCGTCGATGTATCTGTTTTGCTACTACATGGGATCGACGTTGGCCGGAACGTTGGGCGGGTTGTTCTGGCACGGCTATGGCTGGACCGGGGTGGCGCTGTTCATCGGCGGGTTGCTGTCGGTCGCCGCGCTGGTCGCCTTCGGCTTGTTGCGCCGCCGCTGAGCCACAGCTTTTGGGGGGGCGACAACGGAACGCCGCCCGCGTTCGCGTTTTCTTAAAGCGTCACGCCCGATCCTGACCACGCACGAGGCAAATCGGCGACGGCCCATGACCCACCTGACCGTTTACCGCGACCACGACCCGTCCTTTCCAGAATTAGCGACCCGCGATCCTGTTGTTTTGGCTGGGCACTTGGCCATGACCGGCATCCTGTTCGAGCGATGGGCCGCCAGCCATCCCCTCCCCCACGACGCCGGAAGCGAGGATGTGCTGGCCGCCTACGCGATCGACGTCGCGCGGTTGCGGGCCGCCCGTGGTTACAAAACGGTCGACGTCGCCCGCGTTCCGCGCGGCGTCGCCAACGCCGCCGAGTTGCGCGCAAAGTTCCTCGACGAGCACACCCACAGCGAGGATGAAGCCCGCTTTTTCGTTGAGGGCGGCGGAGCGTTCTATCTGCACATCGACCGACGGGTGTTTCGCATCGTCTGCGAGACCGGCGACCTGTTGAGCGTTCCGGCGGGGGTGCGCCACTGGTTCGACATGGGGCCAGATCCCCATTTCACCGCCATCCGCTTTTTCAAGCGTCCGGACGGCTGGGTGGCCGAACCGACCGGCGCGGACATCGCCGCGCGCTTTCCCAAATATGACGGTCTCCCCGCCTCGCCTCGCTGAAACCGCGCCCGCATCGCAAAAAATTCACTTGAAATGCGGTGCAAAAGGCGTATTTCAGGGATCGAACGACGCACCCGCACGTGCCTATGGCCCTCTGTGGTTATGCTACGACGTACCGCGTCCTTTTTGGAAGAACCGGCCATTCCAGTGGGTCGGTCCCGAGAGGGAGGTTAGTATGTGTGCTGCCCACGGTGGGGCTTTGAGACGGTAGCCCTATAGCCGGAAATCGACGCGCTGTCGCCCGGAGCTTCGCAGCCCGGGGCCGTGCCCGAACCGGCTTTTTCCGTCTTCACCCCCCCCTGTCCGAACAATTCGTTGATCCCCGCATCGCAACGCCATTCCTGTCTTCAGGGTTTGGCGCGGCGTCGGTGGATCGCCGTCTGCTCACTGAACCGGATTTGAATCCGCGTTCAGGGTATGGAGTGCGCCATGGGCTTCCTGCGTTCCCGTTCCGCCGTCACCCCGCTGCGCCGCAACACGCTGGCCACGGTGTCCCTGTCCACCGCCCGCCGAACCAGCGTCGTTCAGGCGGTCGCCCTGCATCGCCCGGAAGAGCCGATGCATTGCGTCCGCCCCGGCGTTCTGGCCGACACCGCCCACAGCTTCGTCACCGCCTTTGACGCGACGACGGCGTCCGTTGGGCGTGGCGGCGACGTGCTCTACGCCGTGAAGTGCAACCCGGAACCGGCGGTTCTGCGCGCCCTGTGGGCGGGCGGCGTGCGCCATTTCGACGTCGCTTCCCCCGGCGAAATCCGCCTGATCCGCCAGATGTTCCCCGACGCGACGCTGCATTACATGCACCCGGTCAAGGGCCGTCAGGCGATCCGCGCCGCTTACGAACAGCATGGCGTTCGCGACTTCGTGCTCGACAGCGCCGAAGAACTGACCAAGATCCTGGAGGAGACCGGCCACGCCGCCGATCTCGGCCTTGTCGTTCGTCTGGGGCTGCCCAAGGGCAACGCCGTCTATGACCTGTCGGGCAAGTTCGGCGCGGCGATGAGCGAAGCGGCGGAACTGCTGCGCGCCGCTCGCGCCGTCGCCGTCCGCGTCGGCCTCTCCTTCCATGTCGGCTCGCAGATGCTGGACCCGTCCGCCTATGAGCGGGCGTTGGCGTTGGCCGGGCGCGTGATCGCTGATTCCGGCGTCGTCATCGACCTGTTGGACGTCGGCGGCGGCTTTCCGGTGTCCTATCCCGGCGTCACCCCGCCGCCGCTGGGCGACTTCATGGCCGCCATCGCGCGCGGCGTCCAGGCGCTGGACCTGCCCGACCATTGCCGCGTCTGGTGCGAACCGGGCCGCGCCCTGGTGGCGCCCGGCGTGTCGCTGGTCGTTCAGGTGGTCAAGCGCCGGGGGAACGAGCTGTTCATCAACGACGGCGTCTATGGCGCGCTGTCCGACGCCGGGGTTCCCGGTTTCCGCTTTCCCGCCCGTCTGATTCGCCCCTTCGCGGCGATGACCGACGCGGCGGACGAAGGGTTCAGCTTTTACGGCCCGACCTGCGACAGCGCCGACAAGATGAACGGCCCGTTCTTTTTGCCGTCGGACATCCAGGTCGGGGATTGGATCGAGCTTGGCCAGTTGGGCGCCTACGGCTCCTGCCTGCGCACGGCCTTCAACGGATTCGATCAAGCCCGCGTGGTCGAGGTGGCGGACGCTCCGCTGCTCGAAACGCCCGGCTACCGTCTGCGGTCCTGCGCCGCGTAAGCGAAGCGCCGGAAACTGTGGATAAAATCGAAGAAATTCTGTAGCATTCACCGCTCCGACGCCCGATCATCCGCTCTTCACCGAAGAGAGGACGGGCGTCGGCGTATGTCGTTCGTTAAACTACCTCGGGGGAGACAAGCAATCATGGCCCTGGACACGAAGCTCTGCACGTTCACAGGCCGCATGGTCATCGTTGGTTTTGGGTCGATTGGCCAGGGTGTTTTGCCGCTGCTTCTTCGTCACCTCGATGGTTTGACGTCGGATCGAATCACCATCGTGACCGCCGAAGAGCGCGGGCGCGAGGAGGCGGAGGAATACGGCGTCGCGTTTCACAACAACCCGTTGAACAACGACAATTTTTTTCAGATTCTGAAGCCGCTGCTCGACAAGGGCGATTTCCTCGTCAACCTGTCGGTCGACGTGTCGTCGATCGCGTTGTTCGAGTTCTGCCATCGCATCGGCGCCTTCTACATCGACACCTGCACGGAGCCATGGGCGGGCGGTTACACCGATTCCAGCCTGTCGCCCTCGCTGCGCTCCAACTACGCCCTGCGCGAGGCGGCGCTCGCCCGCCGCGCCGATTTCGCCGGTGGTCCGACGGCGGTGCTGACCCACGGGGCGAATCCCGGTCTGGTGTCGCACTTCGTCAAGCAGGCCCTGCTGAACATCGCCGCCGACACCGGGGTCGAGACGGACGTCCCGACCGACCGCGACGGCTGGGGCCGTTTGGCCGCGCGTCTGGGCATTAAGACCATCCATGTGGCCGAACGCGACACCCAGGTGTCGAATCAGCCCAAGCAGATCGGCGAGTTCGTCAACACCTGGTCGATCGACGGCTTTGTCGGCGAAGGCTGCCAACCGGCGGAATTGGGCTGGGGCACCCATGAAAAGCAATTGCCCGAGGATGGCCGCCGCCACGAGTTCGGGTGCGACGCCGCCATCTATCTGATGCGCCCCGGCGCCTCGACCAAGGTGCGGACTTGGACGCCGCTGGAAGGCCCCTTCCACGGCTTCCTCATCACCCACAGCGAGGCGATTTCGATCTCCGACTATTTCACGGTGCGCGAGGGCGACACGGTGGTCTACCGCCCGACCTGCCATTACGCCTACCACCCGTGCGACGACGCGGTGAAGTCGGTGCATGAGTTGGCGGGCAAGAACTGGGCGATCCAGGCCAGCCAGCGCCTGATGATGCACGAGATCGTCAGCGGCATGGACGAGCTGGGCGTTCTGCTGATGGGCCACGAGAAGGGCGCCTATTGGTACGGCTCGCGCCTGACCATCGAAGAGGCGCGCGAGCTTTGCCCCTACAACAACGCCACCTCCATGCAGGTCACGTCCACCGTGCTGGGCGGCATCGTCTGGGCGCTGGAGAACCCGAATCGGGGCGTCGTCGAGCCGGACGAGGTTGATTTTCGCCGGGTGTTGGAGATCGCCGCGCCCTATCTGGGCGAGGTCGTCGGCGCCTATGGCGACTGGACCCCGTTGCAGGATCGCGGCCTGCTGTTCCCCGAGGACGTTGACGAGAGCGATCCGTGGCAGTTCAAGAACTTCCGCGTCGTCTGACCCGACAAGTCGGATAAAAATGCGGGTGGGCCGGACCTTTTTCGGCTCACCCGTCGTTCATTCCCGTGGGCGCTTGACCACAGTCGCGTCGTTACCGGCATGATCCCGTTGCGAAACCGTTGACTTGGGGGGGCGCTTCCCCCAATCGTTCCAACCATGCCCAAGCATGTCCTTCGGCGCGCCCGCGCCACCGCCCCCCGACGCGCCAGCGTCACCGGCAAGACCGCCTTGTCGCCGATCCTCCGCTCCGGCATCGTCGGGTTGATGATCGCGTGCGGCGTCGTGACCGCCGATCTGGCGGACGCGCAATCGCCCGCGCGGGCGCCCCAGCCGCCGACGCTGCTGACCGCCGATCAGGTGACGTTCGACGAGACGAACAATCTGGTCACGGCGACTGGCAATGTGGAGTTGGCGCAGGGCAAGCGCACCGTGCGCGCCGACAAGATCACGTACAACCAGAAAACCAAGGTCGTCACCGCGACCGGGGCCATTCGTTTGGTCGAGCCGTCGGGCGAGATCACCTTTGCCGACTATGCCGAACTGACGGACGATCTGAAGGACATGTTCATCGAGAACGTCCGCGTTCTGATGACCGACAACAGTCGTATGGTCGGCAACGAGGGCCAGCGTCGCGAAGGCAAGATCACCAAGGTCAGCCGTGGCGTCTACAGCCCTTGTGAGCTGTGCAAGTCTGATCCGAACAAGGCGCCCCTGTGGCAGATTCGGGCCGTCCGCGTCGTTCATGACAACGAGGAGCATGAGGTCCGCTATCAGGACGCCACGATGGAGTTCTTCGGAATTCCATTTTTCTACACGCCCTATCTGTCGCACGCCGACCCGTCTGTGGATCGCAAGAGCGGCTTTCTGACGCCATCCTTCGGCAACAGCTCCGATCTCGGCGCCATTCTGAAAACGCGCTATTACTGGGATATTGGCGACAACCAGGACGCCACGTTCGAGGTGAGCGGTTTTTCCAAGCAGGGGCTGCTGCTCGGGGGAAATTACCGCAAACGGTTCGAGAATGGCCGGTTGGAACTGGACGGCGCCATCACTCAAGGCGAATTGCCGAACGGCCCCGCTGCGGGAGCGCCGAAGGACAAACGCCTTCGTGGCTACGTCGCCGCCAAAGGTCTGTTCGACATCAACGACACATGGCGGGCCGGGTTTGACGTCAAGAAGGCCAGCGATGAAACATTCCTGCGTCGCTATTACGATGTCCGGGACGACTACCTGACCAGCAAGATTTTTGTCGAAGGATTCCGGGGGCGCAACTACGCCTCGCTGGCGGCTTTCGGCTTCCAGGATTTGCGTTACGGCAACACGACTCCGGAACCGATCGCGTTGCCGACGGCGCGCTACAACGCTTTGGGTGAGCCTGGAAGCCTGTTTGGCGGACGTTGGTCGTTGGACAGCAGCCTTCTCGCGGTCACGCGCCCGAACGACGCTGGGCCGAACTCCCGACGTGTCATGGTGCAGCCTGGCTGGCAACGCGACATCGTGTCGAACGTTGGCTTCATCACCACGCTGTCAGCCAATGTTCTGGCCGCCGGTTATTCCGCCGACCGCTTCAACACCGCCGATCCGACCACGCGCGGCAGCAGCGACGTCAGCCGTTTCCGCTTCTTCCCACAGGGGCAGGTCACGGTTCGTTATCCGTTCGTTCGCTATGGCGAATCCTCGCAACAGTTGATCGAGCCGATCATGCAAGCGACGGTGGCGCCAAAATTGCCGAATGGAAAGATTTTCCCGAACGAAGACAGCATCGACGTTGAATTCGACGAAGTCAATCTGCTGACCCCCAACCGTTACACAGGCATCGACCGGTTGGATGACGGCATGCGGGTCACATACGGCTTGCGCACCGCCTATTATGGCTACAAGCAAGGATCAGCGAGCCTGTTTCTCGGGCAAAGCCATCGCTTGACCAACGCCTCTGGCTTCAAGGTTGGTTCTGGTTTGGAAGACCATGTGTCGGACTATGTCGGACGCCTTGATCTGCAACCGGCCGATTGGCTGGATGTGAATTATGGCTTCCGAATCGACCATGACACACTGAAGCCACGCCGCCATTCGTTGAACGCGTCGGCGGGGGTCCCGCTGCTGCGCTTGGGAACCTCCTACACCTTCGTCGATCAGACTTCGTCCCGCACGACGACGACTCTTGACCGGGTTGAACAGGCGACGTTCTCGCTCAACTCGAATTTTGCGGCGAATTGGGGGTTGGGAATCTCCCATGTGCAAGCGATGGAACCGCAGCCAGGCCCGCGATCCACTCTCGCCACCCTCACCTATGGGGACGAGTGCCTTATTTTCCAGACCATCCTGCGCCGTGACTTCACCACGTCAAGCGATGGGGTGAAGGACGGCAACACCCTTTTCTTCCGGTTTGTCTTCAAGAATGTCGGTGAATTCAAGACACCGAGCATCAGCATGAATTTCCTGGGGAATTCGGCGACGAACAACTAATAAGGGATCGGAGCGGCAAGGATCGGAAGAATCTCCGACAGACGGCCAACCACGCGGTTGGCCGTTTTCGTATCCGCAACCGCTCCCATCGGATCAACCAACACCCGCAAGCCAACACCGGCCGCCTGAGCCGCCTGCATGTCGGTCGGCTGATCGCCGACGAAGATCGAGCGGGTCAGATCCAGGTCATGCCGTCGCGCCGCTTCCAGGATCATGCCTGGGGCGGGTTTGCGCCAAAAACTCTCGCGGGCAAAGCGTTCGACCGGCCCGGCCCGATGGTATGGGCAATGGTAAACGCCCGCCAAATCGACGCCACGCGCCCGGAACTCTTCGACCATCCAAGCCGTGAAGGCCAGAAACTCCAGCTCTGAAAAATACCCGCGCGCGATGCCCGACTGGTTGGTGATGACCGCAACGCGATAACCCCGATCCATCGCCGTTCGCGCCAGATCGAAGACGCCATCCATGAACTGAAAACGATCATGGGTTACGACATAGCCGTGATCGACGTTGATGACGCCGTCGCGGTCTAGAAACAGTGCGGGGCAAGACACGCGAGCATACTCCCGATGGTGAGCGCCATGCGGTGTTAGCACGCCCGCGCGCGATCTGAAAACAATGTCCCAGCCATCCCCTGTCAAGGGGTTGCATCGCACACGCGTTGCCGTTAGCCATAGGCGCTTTCCATTTCCAACGCCCGCGACGCATCCGATCATGACCCTGGGACGCTACGACTACGAACGCCGTTACCGCCGCCGCGTCTTGAGCGGGGTTGGCAAGTTTGGCTTGATGGCCGCCGTGGTGCTGGGCGTCGGTCTGTTCGCGTACCAGATGGGCATCGAACAGTTGAAGGGCCGCGACGTCACCTTGCGCGAAGAAATCGCCGCGTTGTCGCGCCAAAAGGCTGAGTTCGAGCTGTTGGCGACTCAGATGCAGCACGCCGCCCGCACCGCCGAAAGCCGCAGCGCCGAGTTGGAAGTCCGCCTTCAGCGCGAAGTCCCGACCGGCGATTTGGCGCGACTGAGCCAGTTGGTGGCCGAACGCCTCAAGAGTGGCCTGGACGCCAATCGTCTGGCTTTCATCATCAGCCAGGCGCAGGTTCAGCGCAATTGCCAGCCCGCCGACAGCAAGCGCTTCACCCTGACCACGCCTCTGCTCAAGGGCGGCGCGCGCGGCACAACCTTCTCCAACGGCGCCATCACCGTCACCGGCGAGGGACAATCCGCCCACAACGCCCAGGGCAATCCCGAAAGCTGGTTTGATCCGGGGCAGCCCGTGACCATCAAGATCACTGGAATCAGTGGCAAGAGCGTGGTCGCCGCCGGCGTTCTGCCGCTGCACCAGTCGCTTGTGATCGACAACAACGAATACCGTTTCACCTTCGCCCCTGGTCAGCGGTCCTTCGTCGACGTCACCGCCGACCGTTGCGCCTATCCCTGACAAACCGGATTCAACGGTGGATCGCGCCTTGGGCGTGATCCGCCCATAGGTTGACGAACACCTCTTCCAGCGCGCGAGCGAAGCGGTCGGTGTCGAACAGCGCGGCGTCGGGCAAGGCCGCCGACAGCCGCCTCTTCAAGGCCACCGTGGCCGCAGGATCGCGGGCCAGCCGCAACGCCGTCAATTCATAAGCGTCCCAATCCGCCATCACCAAATCCGGCAGGCCGACGGCGCGCAACAGGCTCGCCCCGACCCGTCCGACAAAGCTGCTCCCCAACACCGTCAACACCGGCAACCCAGCCCATAGCGCGTCGCTTGCGGTGGTGTGGGCGCCGACTGGCCCGGTGTCGAGAAACAGGTCAGCCAACCGGTAGCGCGCCAGATACTCCGGCCCCGGCAAACGCGGCGAGAAAACCAGCCGTTCCGGCGTGATTCCCCGCGCCGTCGCCTCCCGCCGCAGATTGGGCGCCACCTCGGCGTGACTGTCGAGCAGCCAGAGAACAGAGCCGGGCGCGTCGGCGAGAATCCGACACCAACGGTCGAACAGGGCTGGATTGATTTTGTAGGCGGCGTTGAAGCAGCAAAACACAAACCCTTGTTCGGGCAAGCCGCAAGCCGCCCGGTTGGGCGTTTCTCCAATCCGCCGGGCGCCGTCGTTCGGCTGGTAGCTTTCCGGCAGGCGGATGATTCGCTCGGAAAACTCGTCAGCCCGCTCAGGCGGAGCGACCACCGCGTCGGCGATGATCCAATCGATGAAAGGCGCGCCCATGGTTCCCGGATAGCCCAGCCATTGCGCCTGAACCGGAGCCGGTCGATGGGCGGCGATTCCAGGGCGGGCGTTGTTGGTGTGCCCCTTCAGATCGATCAGAATGTCAACATCGCGATCGTGCAGACAGCGCGCGGCGGCTTCGTCGGACAAGGCGGAGAGGTCAAGGAATTCGTCAAAGCCGCGCCGCAGCCGCGCCCGCAGCGGCCCGCCATCATCGGGGCCGTAAGACGCGCCGATGATGGTGAAACGATTGCGATCATGGCGCTCAATCAGTTCGGCGATCAGCACCGCCGTGGCGTGCTCGTGAAAATCGGCGGACAGATAACCGATGCGCAGCCGCTCATCCTTCTTTGTCCTGCGGATGGGAAAGGCAGGTTGAGCGCCGCGAGCGCGCCACGCGCTGTAGCGTTCGGCGCACAACCGTTCCAGACGCGGCCCGGCCCCCTCGCCCAGAAAGATCCAGGGGTGAATCTGCTGACTGGTTCCATCGCGCACCGCCGCGACCAGCCGTTCGGACAGACTCTCCAGGCCATCCCAGCGGCACAGATGGCGGCGTTGCTGAATCAACTGCGCCAGCGCCCCGCCACTGTCGGGCAAGCCCAATCGCAAGGCGCGCTCGAACCACGGCAGGCTGTCGGGCGCGCGCCCAACCTCCTTCAACGCAAGGGCCAGATTGGCTTGGGCCTCGGCCAGATCGGGGCGGAGCGTCAGCGTGTTCCGAAAGCCCTGGACGGCCTCCGCCATTTTGCCTTGATCCCGCCACACCGCCGCCAGATTGAGCCAACCGACGGCCAACCCGCCATCCAGCGCCAGGGCTTGGCGCAGCGCCGTTTCCGCTTCGGCAAGACGCCCCAATTCGCGCAGCATGGCGCCCTGGTTGCACGCAGCCCCGGCAAAATTCGGCATCAACCGGGCGGCTTCGCCATAGGCGTCCGCCGCCTCGGCGATCCGACCCAGGGCTTGCAGCGTGACGCCAAGGTTGAAGTGGTTGCCGCCGAAGCGCGGCAGCCACGCCACGGCTTGACGATGGTGGGCTTCAGCCTCCGCAGCGCGGCCTTGGCGGCGCAGCGCTTCACCATAGTTGGAACGGGCCACCGCCTCTTCTGGCGCGCCGGGTTGGTCCAACGCGTCCAGCACGGCGAACAGGGCGGGCAAGACCGACGAATCATTGGGCCGCATGGCCAAATGATGGCGATGGTCGGCCAGCGCTCTCAAAAGATCAGAGGTCGCGGTCACGTCACTTTCGCCGCCACTGCCCTGCCGGAGTCATCACAAACTGACCAGCGGGGGTGCGCTCCACCAATTGCTCCCCGGCCACCGCCTGGACCTTGTCCAGCGCCGTGCCGTTGCCGCGCGCGATCTCCTGATAGCGGACAAGGCGCTGGGCGTTGATTTCGGAAGCCAGCGCGCGCGCGGCGGCTGGCGCGTCGGGCAACGCGCCAACCAGACCGTCGGGTCGCTCGCCGATTTGCCCCGCCGTCTTGGCGGCGCTCAAGGCATCCTGGCCATAGACCAGCGTCGGCGCCGCCAGACTCATGACCAGAGCGAGAAGGGCGGGCATCAGGCGGCGCGTCATCATGGCGTTTGTCCTTTCACCGGAGCGGGCGGCAGGCCGAACAAGGCCGGATCGTTGCGGATGGCGCTGTCAACGTCCCGTTCGACCCGCACGCGGACCTCTTGCTCGATCCGAATGTTCAGATTGATCTCGATGGGCTTGTCGGGCGCTTCGATTTTGATCGTTGGCGCGCAGGCCGCCAGCGCCAAAATCGGAACGCCCAGCGCGAGCGAGAAGCGGGCGTCCGAACGATGAAAGAGCCAGTGTTTCATGATGACGATCACGGTTCCTTGTGGTCAACGACCGGGATGGTCGAAGCCGGTCATGCGTTCGCGCACCGCATCAGGGATGTGGTAGGCGTCGAGGCTTTGCCGCAAAATCCGGTCAAGCGCGCCCGACAGAGTAAGATTAAGCGCGACCGGATAGCCATCGTAGAATGTGGGGTTGGTTCCGCGCACCGCCAAGCCCGCGCGCAATTCGCCCCCCGCCTCCCCATCGATGGACAGCCGCAGGCTCTCGTAATGGAAATCGCTCAGCGCCCCCATCAACAGCGCCGTTGGGCTGCCTTCTGGACCGGACAGTCCCGCCGGTGGGCTGGCGGGCGCGTAGCGCAGCGAGCCAGGAGCGGATGACTCGAACACCGCCCCCTCCAAGCGGGCGCGTCCGTTTTGGATGCGCACCGGCAGAACGCCGGACAGAACGCCCGTCGCCTCCATCCCTTCAACCTGGATCGTCTCCAGCAGCTTGGCCACGTCCACCCCTTGGGCGCGCAGGGTGACGAGTCCTTTGGGCGCCGTCGGGGACATCTCGAACGGATCGGCGCGCACCGTGCCGCCGCTCCAGCGCCAAACAGCCTCGTCCACATCCACCTGTTGGTCTCGGCCATAGCCAAAGCGGACGACCCCGTCGGTCAGCGGCACGCCGACATCCAGCAGCGCCATCGCCACGCTCTGCCCTGTGGGAATGACCGGCGGCCACAGGCTGGACAGGGCCACCGCTCCGTTCAAGCCGACAACCGTCACTGGCCCGACCGCGCCGCCAACGCCCTCAAGCAGCAATTTTCCGCTTGATCGCAGCGCGTCGCCGTTCCAGCTCAGCGTCGCCCGCGCGGTGAGCGCGCCGCTGACCTTGGTCATGAGCGACGCCAGAAGCGGCGACAGATCGTTCAGCTTCGCTCCCTTCCCGCCAAGCCGCACGGGTTTGCCGCGCAGTTCCGCTTGCCCGGTTCCGGCGACCGGATCATGGGATCCTGAAAACCCCACCGACAACGCGCCACGCCCGCCGGTCACGGAGCCGGAAAACCGCCATGCCTCCCCCACAGACTGATCGACATGCGCCGTCAACGACAGAGGACCGACCACGGGCATGGCGCGGTTGTCGCGAATCGCGTCAACGCTCAGATCCAGCATGACGGCGCGGTCGGAGGCTTGCGTCAGCGTCACAGACGCTGCGTCGGCGCGCAACTTGCGTGTCGGCGCGTCGATGCGTGGAACCAGCAGGGCGCCGGTCAGCACGGTTCCCTGGGGCGACCAACGAAGCAATGGCTTGTCCTCAACGGCGCACAGACGCGCGCCCTCGGGCGACAGCAGCGGCGTCTCCGTAATCGTCACATCCTCAACGCGCAACGTCAGGCAGCCGACTGGCGCCAGGGCAATCTCGCCCCACCCCAGCCAATCGACCGCCAGCGCGCCAGACAAGACAATGCGCCCACCGATGGCGTCGCCGCCCGCCGCTGGATCTTTCACCAGGGTGACGGCCAGGGCCACCCCCGGCGGAGCCATCGTAAGTTCCAATGTGTTGACGGTCGCGGTGGCTCCGACCACTCCCGCCTCTCGCAGGGTCGCTGTGGTCAATTCGTCAAGACGGGCGCGCAATAGAGAAAGGGCCGCGACCGCCAGCGTCACCAGAACCACCAGAGCCGCCATCACCGCCCATCGCCCGCGCGCCCTCATCCCCTGTCCCCACCATCCGTGCAACATCCTGATGCTGCCCCACGCACAACCCTATCGCCCGTGACCATTGAAGGATACAGTCCGCCGCGTCGGGCGGCTTTGCATGGGGCGGCTTTTCCCCTATGGTCCCCGGCGCGGAATTCGGCTCATCGGAGTGTTTCCCATGTTGCGGTGGACCCGCGTCTTGTTGGCGGCCCTGTTCGCCATGTTTCTATTCTCTCAGGGGGAGGCCAAGGCCTTGGAACCGGAAAACACCCTTTATCTCGACCTCAAAGACGGTCGCGTGGTGATCGAGCTGCGCCCGGATCTGGCGCCGAATCACGTCGCCCGCATCAAGGAGCTGACTCGCGAAGGCTTCTACAACGGCGTTGTCTTCCACCGCGTGATCGAAGGCTTCATGGCCCAGACGGGCGACCCGACCGGCACTGGCTCGGGCGGCTCGGGCAAGCCGAAGCTGAAGGCCGAATTCTCCAGCGCGCCGCACATTCGCGGCACGCTGTCGATGGCCCGCACCAACGACCCCGACAGCGCGGACAGCCAGTTCTTCATCTGCTTCGCCCCGTCGTCCTTCCTTGACCGTCAGTACACGGTGTGGGGCCGAGTCGTCGAAGGAATGGAGTTTGTTGACAAGATCAAGAAGGGCAGTCAGTCCCGGAACGGTCAAGTCACCGACCCCGACAAGATCATCAAGATGCAGGTTGCGGCGGACGTCAAGTAACGTCCCTGCTGTCTTGCAAAGAAAAAGGGACTGGTTCGCCAGTCCCTTTTTTGTTCTGGAAAACGGCGGTTTTGAAACGCGTCACCCGATGCCAAGCGCATTGGTCATCAAGCGCAGCAAATCGCGCATGCTTTGCGGACGTTCCTGCCAGCGCATGGAAAGACCTGACAGCAGCACCTTCTCAAAAGCGGGCGGCAGACCGACGCCCAACTCGTTGGGTTTCGGCACTTTGTCGTTCATGAAGCGCGCGGTCGCGTCTGGCGGGGTCTTGCCGGTCAAAGCCAGATAGATTGTCGCGCACATGGCGTAGACGTCCGACCAAGGCCCTTGTTTGCCCTCGTTGGAATATTGCTCCGGCGGGGCGAAACCGGGTTTGAGGATCACCGTCAACCCGGCCCCCTGCCCGCCGGTCGCTTGACGAGCCGCGCCAAAATCCAAAAGCTTTCGTTCACCACCGTTGGTCAGAAAAATATTGTCGGGGCTGATGTCGCGGTGGATCAGCCCCTGTTCATGGATGGTCTGCAACGCCTTCATGATCGGGCCAAGCACCGCCAGGGTGCGGCGCACGTCCAGCCGCCCGCCGTTGTCGGCAAGGTATTTTTTCATGGTGCGCCCTTCCAGCAGCTCCATGACCAGATAGGCGGTGGCGTTCTCCTCGAAGAAATCCTGAACGCCAACGATCTCCTTGACGTCGCGCAGGCGGGCCAGCATACGCGCCTCGTCCAGGAATTTGGTCAGACCTGTCGAAAAGCTCTGGGCGTGCTCGTCAGAAAAGGGAATGACGTCGCTGGACCCCTGGGCGCGGGAAATCAAGCTGGAGGGATAGTATTCCTTGATCGCCACCTTCACACGCAGGCGGTCGTCCCATCCCAAATAGGTCGCGCCAAAACCGCCCTGCCCCAGCACTCGGCCAGCCTTGTATCGGTTCATCAGCGTGGTGCCGGGCATCAGGTGGACGCCGGGCCGGTTGTCGGATTTTGCCGGATAACCGCAGTCTCGACAGGTTTCCTGCGCGGGACGGGCGGCAAAGCAACTTGGGCACAAGCCCGGCGCGCCCACCGTCGCTGGGGCAGGCGCGCCAGCGCCGCGCGGGGCCGCCACCGTCACCGCCGCCATGCCCGGCGGTTGTGGTTGCTGCGGCGCGACAGCCGGTGCGCGGGCTGGAGCGACCATGACGGTTTCCGCAGCAAGGACCGGCATGACCGGCGTGGGCAGCGGCGCCGCCACGGTGGCCGCTGAATGAGCCGCCGGAATCTGCGGAGCCGAAGCCGAAGAGGTCGGGAGCTGCCGCAAGCGCTCCAACAGCTCAAACAGGCGGCGGACCTCGGCCTGCGCCATGTCGTTGTTTTGTTGAGCGGCGAGGTCAGCCTGAAACTGCGGTTGACGGACAATTTCCAGAACATGCTGGCGCATCAGAGGCAAGGCGCCATCGTCACGAATAAGGTTGGAGCAGGCGATTTCCGCCAGCCGAATCGTGCGGCGGCGCAGCACCGGCTCTATCTGACGAAGGCGGGCGGCCAGACGGCCCGATTTCACATACTCATCCACCGCCCGTTCGGCGCGCGCGGCGATGCGCGCGCGCGCGTCCTCAGGCAGACCTGAGTCGCGGATGGACGTCACAGCCGCGTTGAAACCCTGCTCCAGCAACGCGATGTCCGGCGTCTGGACCAGCATGTTTTCGATCAAAACCTCGTTGCCGACCGCCGCCTCCAACGAGGCGACGATCTCGTCCATGTGGCGCTCGGCGGCAGGAGCGGCGGACACGGCGGTCAAATAATGGATGCGGCAGATCAGATCTGATTGGCCTTCGCTGACGCCGACGATCGATTTGCGGTAAGCGCTGGCCCCCCCCTGCTCCAAACGACGGGAATAGCGCACGGTCAGGCCATCGGCCATTCCCGGGCCGCCGATCAGACCGCCTCGGGTCAGAAGATGGCCGGTCAACGTCTTCAGAATCTCATTTTCCTGATCGACGCTTCCCCGTCCCAACGGTTGCGGAGCCTTCAATTGCCGACGGATGCGGTCGAGCAGCGCCATCCGCGCCTGTGGAAGTTTTCCTTGCCGAAACAAGGCGTTGAGAACGCCCAGCCGATTCGGTCCCATGGCGTCCATGCTGACCCGCCCGAACAGCAGATCGCACAGCGCCACAAGAAACGAACCGGGCAGCAGAGTGTTGCCGAACAATTCCAATCCGGCGCCGACCGACGTCAAGACATCGCCAATGACCCCATCGACCGCGTCGGACAGCCGCGCGTCCTTGTCCCACTGGTAAAGATCAAGCAATCGATCCAGCTTGACCGACCATGTGCGAAGCTCGTTCAACTCAAGGCTGAGCGCCACCCGCAGATCATACGCCACATCGCCCGTCGGCGATTTTCCCGGCGGCGCCGCCAGAACCGAATCAATGGCCGAACGCCCCTTGGGGATGCTGGCGAAGGCCACTTGCGCGATTCGCGCCTTGCCCCATGTTTCGTCAATTGCGGTTTGAATCGCCACCCGGCGGGCGCGTTGCTCCTGGCCGGGCAAGCGCGCCTGGACGGTGGCGATCTTGGCCGCCGCGCTTTCGACAAGCTGACCGCTGTCCATCAACGCCTTCAGCGCTTTGGCGTGATGGATCACCTCGGTCGGCGTCAGCACCAGCGGGTCCAGATAGGACCGCAGCGCGACGCCAATCACAACACGGGCCTGCCAGGCGTGGTAATCAGCCAAGCTTGCGCAAAGCTCCGCCTCATCGACAATGCCGACGGAGGCGGAATGGGGGGACGCAACCAGGCGGTTTGGCAGTGGGCTGGACACACGAACCTTTCACGCAGAGACGGCAGGCGGGCGGCGATCTCACAGAGACGACAGTGTGACCTCGCGTCGGTAAAGGACGCGTATACGATAGCGAGGTTTTTCGTTAAAAGCATTGGAGTTCTCGCTGATCCGCAGCGCCCGTTTCCTTCCCTCTTCGCATGTGCGATAAAAGCTGAAGGACCAGCAGCGGGGAACGCTTATGATTGAGACCGGCAACGATGTTGTGTTGCAGCATGGCGCGATGCTCTGCCGCCTTGCTCCCCGCTGCGGCGGGTCCATCGTCTCATGGTCGAAAACCGGAGCCAGTGGCCGCGTTGATCTGTTCCGTCCCGCGTCCATCGCCACAGAATCCGGCCTGTCGCCAACGGACATGGCCTGTTTTCCGCTCGTTCCCTTCTCAAATCGGATCGACGGAGGGCGCTTCACTTTTCAGGGGCGTTCCGTGTCGTTGCCACCCAACCCCGGCTTTTCACACGCGATTCATGGTCATGGCTGGACCGCGCCCTGGATTGTCGAAGAGCGCGGCGACCGGGCCGCCCGCCTGTCCTACCATCATCAGGCCGACGCTTGGCCGTGGCGTTACAGCGCCTTTCAGACCATCGCGCTCGACGATGACGGGTTGATCGTGAGCCTGGATCTGGTGAACGACTCCGACAGCGACATGCCCGCCGGGTTGGGGTTGCACCCTTATTTTCCCAAGCCGCCCGGCACACGGGTGACGGCGGGTTTGACCGGCATGTGGGAAAACGACGGCAGCGTTTTGCCGCGCGCGCGTGTGCCATTGCCGACCACCCTGAATTTTCCGGCAGGGGTCGCCATGGATGATGGCGTGCGCCTCGACCACGGCTTCACCGGCTGGAATGGTTTGGCGACGGTGACATGGACGGATGGAGCGGCGGATGGAACCAGCGTCAGCATTCTGGCCGATGGCCCCTTTGGACATTTGATTGTTTACGCCCCAAGCGGCGACTCTTTCCTTTGCCTGGAACCGGTCAGTCACATGACCGACGCGGTCAACCGTTCGGACGAGGCCGACGCTGGAGTCATCGCCCTGCCCCCAGGTGAACGGTTGAGCGGCACGGTGCGTTTTCGCGTGTCGTCCCCTTAAAACCGCTTCCGGAGATGTCAGCGACAGCGGACAAAGCTGGCGGCAAAGGTGGACGGCGGCGCCATTTGAACGGTCAAACGATCCAGGCGCGGCGTTTCCGCCGCGTCCAGGCGAACCAACGCTTGGAGGTTGCCGTTGCCGTCAATCAGATTGACGCCTTTGCTGAATTCGCTGGTCGCGGCCAGTCGGCCTTCAACGGGAAAACCAGGAACGCGCGGATCGACCAAATTGGCCGTCTGCTCTCGCGTCACCTCAAAATACGAACTGCGGCAATCATCAATGGCGGCGCGGCTGATCGGATCGGCCTTGGCCCAGCGACCAACCAGAGCGTTGACCGAGACCGGGCGGGTCAAGGTCGCCGGACGCGCTTGGACTGGGAGCAAGCGCGGGGCGACCGCGTCGGTGATGGTCAGCGGTAGGTCTGCGACCGGCTTGCCACGCGCCACCCGCTGGGCCTCAACCTGCGCCGTGCGTGTGGCAAAGCTGCGCGCCAGACACTCCGTTCGAGTTTTTGCGGCCTTGGCGTCCGTCAGGTCGCTGGGCGTGACCGGGCAAATCTCGTTGCGGCGGGACAGCCACAGGGTTTGCTGAGCGTCAATGGCCAATCGCCCGTTGGCGTCGGTGGTCTCGCCCAACGCCGCCACAGCTCCGGCCAAGCTGGCCGCCGCTTGACGGAGCGCGGCGTCACGGCAAATCAACTGCGCCACTGGCGTGTCGGCGGCCGCGCAATCATCAGCGGCCAGCGCCGGAGCCGCAGCCAGAAATCCAGCCAGAAGACCGCCAACCGAAGCAAGCAGAACAGACCGCATCGCAAAATCCCTCACGCCGTCGGGAACGCTTCCAGCACCGCTTTCACCTGACGCTGGAAATCCTGATCGCTGCGATAGCGCGTCACGACCGACTTGTCACGTTCCACGAAGAACATCATGGTTTCACGGCTGGGCATGGCGCGCGGGCTGGGCTTGTCAAGCAACTCGCCATTCCAATCGACGCGCGCCATGAAATAGACGGCGCGGGCGAAAAGCATGAACAACTTGTTGTCTGGGGCCAATTTTTCCCGACGGATCAAGGCGTAATAGTAATAATTCCGCCCATGGAAATAATTGGTGTGAATAGCTTGCAAGGCCGCGAAGCGCTCATCGGAGCCATTGATTTTCTTGATGGCTTTTTCCATGCGGAAGCCGGCAAAGAAATATTCACGCGCCTCATGCTCAAAGGAAAAGGCGCTGCCCTTCACCATGGCCATCTGTTCGCCATAACGTTTCAGCGCCCGGTTCATCAGCAATTCCAAGAAACGCCGCTCAGCCATCAAGGTGTCCGGAATCTGCGGCAGCATCTCGAACACATGGCGCAGATGATAGGGGTGCCGGACGACGATGGTCGGAACTGTTGATTTCTTGCTTTTTGCGGGCGCTCGCTTCTCCGCCACCAACGTCACGGAGGGCGACAACGACGCCATCGTGGCGTGAATGGTGTCGTGCAACTTCCAGCGCAGCTTGGTGTCCGCCGATTGGCTGCCCATGCTCAAGCGAGACAGGGCGCGCTTGATCCGGCTGCCAAGGGTTTCCTTGGGCAGTTTGTTGGTTGGCAGGTTGGGAACGATCAACGGGTTGCCGAGAATATCGTTTGTTGGCGGCAGCGGTTTGAAATTGAAATATTTTCCCGTGACCACACCACGGCCAGCCCCCCCCATTCCACCAGCGGACTGGGAATCGCCATCCATGGAAGAGGTCGCCAACGACGCCATCCTTGCTTTCAATCCCGCTTTAGAGAATTACCAAAACGTTAACCTATATAGAGGGGAACGCGAACGGATGAAAGTCTGGCTGCGTCCGTTGAGAAAGATCGTGACTTTTTCGCAACTGCGATAGGACCATGACGCACACGCCCTGTCAGGTCGGATTTTTCAATGATACCGTGGTGGGCGAAGCGCCGGACCAACCGACGCGCGATAGATTTTGAACAGGCATGAGGTGGGGTACACATGGCGATCCACGTCGCGTTGAACCATAAGACCATTTACCGTTACGACCGGCTGGTCTCTCTCGGTCCACAGATCGTCCGCCTTCGCCCCGCTCCGCATTGTCGAACGCCGATCCTCAGCTATTCGCTGCGGGTGACGCCGAAACACCATTTCCTGAATTGGCAGCAGGATCCGCAATCCAACTATCAGGCCCGCTTCGTCTTCCCGGAAAAAACACGGGAGTTCATCGTCGAGGTCGATCTGGTCGCCGAAATCGCCTCGATCAACCCCTTCGATTTCTTCTTGGAAGAAAAGGCGAATCACTACCCCTTCGCCTACGAAGACTGGTTGCAAAAGGAACTTCGGCCCTATTTGGAGACCGAAGAGGTTGAACCGGCGCTGGCGGAGTATCTGAGCGGAATCTCCCGCGACAAGACCCCGACCATTGATTTCCTGATCGCCATCAACCAACGGCTCCAGAGCGAAATCGGCTATGTCATTCGGATGGAGCCGGGCATCCAGACTTGCCAGGAAACGCTGACCAAGCGCACCGGCTCCTGCCGCGATTCGGCGTGGCTGCTGGTTCAGATCTTCCGCCATCTCGGTTTGGCCGCCCGTTTCGTCTCAGGCTACCTGATTCAGCTCACCGCCGATCAAAAGTCGTTGGACGGCCCGTCCGGCACGGAAACCGATTTCACCGACCTGCACGCCTGGACCGAGGTTTTCTTGCCCGGCGCCGGTTGGGTCGGCTTGGATCCCACCTCCGGCCTGCTGGCGGGCGAGGGGCACATTCCGCTGGCCTGCACGCCCGACGCGTCCTCCGCCGCGCCGATCTCCGGCCTCGTTGACGAGGCGGAGGTTGAGTTCGAGCATGAGATGACCGTCACGCGCATCTATGAGGCGCCGCGCGTCACCAAGCCCTACACGCCGCAACAATGGTCGGCCATCGAAGCGCTCGGCCATCGGGTGGACGAGGATCTGAAGGCGGGCGACGTCCGCCTGACCATGGGCGGCGAGCCGACCTTCGTATCGATCGACGACATGGAAGGGGCGGAATGGAACACCGCCGCCGTCGGCCCCAACAAGCGCCGTCTGGCCGCCGATCTGATCCACCGGATGATGAAGCGCTTCGCCCCCGGCGGGTTGCTGCATTTCGGTCAGGGCAAATGGTATCCCGGCGAATCGCTGCCGCGCTGGGCGATGACCGTTTATTGGCGGCGCGACGGCGAAGCCCTGTGGGCCAACACCGATCTGCTGGCCCGTGAAAACGTCGATTATGGCCACACCGCGCAGGACGCGGGCGTCTTTCTGGTGACGCTGGCCAAGCGGCTGGGCGTCGATCCGGCGGTCGTGCTCGCCGCTTATGAGGATTCTTGGTATTACCTGAACAAGGAGGCCAAGCTTCCCGTCAACGTCGATCCGCTGGAAAGCAAGCTCGACGACAAGGAAGAACGCGCCCGCCTGGCCCGCGTCTTCACCAAGGGCCTGAACGAGCCGGTCGGCTTCGCCATGCCGATCAACCGCCGCATGACCCAGAAGGGTCCGGTGTGGCTGTCCAGCACATGGCCGCTGCGTCAGCAAAAGCTGGTGCTGATTCCCGGCGACAGCCCGGTCGGCTACCGCCTGCCGCTGGGATCCCTGCCCTGGGTGTCGAAGAGCGATTACCCCTACGCCTGGGAAACCGATCCCTTTGAGGAGCGGAAGCCCCTGCCCCCTCACCCGCTCCAACGCAGCCAGGACACCCGCCGCGCCGCGCGCGAGGCGGATCGCGGCGTGCATGGCGAGGCGCGCGAGGCGCAGCGCCAACGGGTGATGGCCGAGGTCCGCGCCGAGGTCCCCGAGGAGGGCAAATCGGCCTGGTGGATCGTCCGCACCGCGCTGACCTGCGAGGCGCGCAACGGTCGCCTGCACATGTTCATGCCGCCGATGAGCACGCTGGAGGATTACATCGCCATGCTGGCGGAGATCGAGGCGACCGCCGTCGAACTCGACATGCCGGTGGTGATCGAAGGCTACCAGCCGCCCAAAGATCCGCGCCTGAACTCGCTGGCCGTCACCCCCGACCCCGGCGTGATCGAGGTGAACATCCACCCGGCCCACAGTTGGGACGAGCTGGTGCGCAACACCATCGACCTGTACGAAGACGCTCGGCAATCCCGCCTGTGCGCCGAGAAGTTCATGATCGACGGACGCCATTCCGGCACCGGCGGCGGCAATCATGTGGTGATGGGCGGCGCCACGGCGGCGGACAGCCCGTTCCTGCGCCGCCCCGATTTGCTGCGCAGCCTCATCACCTATTGGCAGAATCACCCGGCGCTGTCCTACGTCTTTTCGGGCATGTTCATCGGCCCGACCAGCCAGGCCCCGCGCGTGGACGAGGCGCGCGACGACCAGCTTTACGAGCTGGAAATCGCCTTCAACCAGATCGATCAGCAATTGGCCAGCTTCGGCCAGTGCCCGCCCTGGATGATCGACCGCATCCTGCGCAACCTGCTGGTGGACGTTCAGGGCAACACCCACCGGGCGGAATTCTGCATCGACAAGCTCTATTCGCCCGACAGCTCCACCGGGCGGCTTGGGCTGGTCGAGTTCCGCGCCTTTGAAATGCCGCCGCACGCGGAAATGAGCCTGACGCAGCAGCTTCTAATGCGGGCGCTGGTCGCGCGCTTCTGGAAGACGCCCTACAAGGGCAAGCTGGTGCGCTGGGGCAACGAGTTGCACGACCGTTTCATGCTGCCTTATTTCGTGCAGCAGGATTTGAACGACGTGTTGCAGGATTTGCGCGATCACGGCTATCCGCTTCAGGACAACTGGTTCGCCCCGCACATGAACTTCCGCTTCCCCACCTATGGGCAGGTCAACCAGCGCGGCATCAGCCTGGAACTGCGCATGGCGCTGGAGCCGTGGCATGTGCTGGGCGAGGAACCGGGCGGCGGCGGCACGGTGCGTTACGTGGACAGCTCGGTGGAGCGGGTGCAGGTGCGCGTGAGCGGCCTGATCGACGCGCGCTTCGCCATCACCTGCAACGGGCGGCGCGTGCCGCTGGTCCCCACCGGGACGGAGGGCGAGTTCGTTGGCGGCGTGCGGTACCGCGCGTGGCAACCGCCGTCTTGCTTGCACCCGACCATCCCGGTCCACACCCCGTTGATCTTCGACATCGTGGACACCTGGGCGGGGCGCTCCATCGGCGGCAGCACCTACCACGTCATGCATCCGGGCGGGCGCAACTACGACACCTTCCCGGTCAACGCGAACGAGGCGGAGGGCCGTCGTCTCGCCCGCTTCTTCCCCTTCGGCCACACGCCGGGGCCGATGACCGTGGCGGAGGAGGAGCGCAATCCGCAATTCCCGATGACGCTGGATTTGCGTCGCGGGTAAACGTGACATCCTGAGTCGCGTGTGGATTGTTTGTAAAGGCAATCCACACGCCCCTCAACGCATGCAGAGGCAGGAAATCGACGCTCACCGGACGTTTTCTCTCCGTATTCTTGTATGATTCGGCCTGTTTTTCATCTCACTCGCGCGATAATGCTACACGCACTGCGGTTATCAGACCTACCCTCGCTCGTGGAAGGCGACACGCCATCAACCTGCTGGGGGAACAACAGGGATGAAAGCCACTCTTCTCGCCGCCGCCGCTGTCGGCAGTTTGCTGCTGACCGCCTGCGCGGAACAACCGCAGCCGCCGCGCCCGGTTCCGGTCAAACCGCCCTCGGAAATCGACGGCGTTTGGTATCTTGACCAGAATTGGTCGCAAGACGCGCGCCAGTGGTATTACAACACCACGCAAGGCTCGCAGATCATGCGCTATGACTGGTTCATGGCCTTGCAGGATCCGCAGACCAAGGCGCCCTTCGTCAAAAGCGTGCCGCGTTACGGCTACACCGCCGGCAGCGCCAGCAAATGGAACCCGGATCTGCTGCCGGTCGGCTTCGTCAAGGACACCGACCCGGACAAGACCGAGTGGATCGGCATGACCTGCGCGGCCTGCCACACCGGCGACGTGCGGGTGAACGGCAAGACCCTGCGCGTCGATGGAGCGGTGACGACCGGCGATCTCTATGGCTTCATCAGCGGGCTGAGCGGGGCGGTTCACGCCACCGTCACCGACAACGCCGCCTTTGAGGCGTTCGCCGCCCGCGTCCTCGGCCCGACCGCCATCGACACCCGAAAGATCGCCCTGTTCAACCAGTTGAAGGCGTTCGACGCGACCTTCGCGACCTTCGTCGCGCAGAGCACGCCCGACACGCCGTGGGGGCCGATGCGCACCGACGCCTTCGGCATGATCTTCAACCGCGTGTCGGTGATCGACCTCAATCTGCCGAAGAACAACCGTGCGCCCAACGCCCCGGTCAGCTACCCCTATCTGTGGGACGCGCCGCATCAGCCCTGGGTGCAGTGGAACGGCCTGCTGGCCAACGACAATTCCTTTGAAGCGCTGGGCCGCAACGCGGGCGAGGTTCTGGGCGTGTTCGGCAAGGTCACGCTGACGCCGCCGAAGGACGCCGCGCATTACTATTACAACTCGACAGTGCGCGGGCAGAATCTCGTCGCCATGGAAAACCAGCTCCGCAAGCTGCGTTCGCCGGTGTGGCCCGACAGCATCGCGGGCAACATCAACATCGTGAAGGCGGCGGCCGGTCAGGACGTCTACAAGCAGAATTGCGAAAGCTGCCACGCGGTGTTGCCGCGCGACATGACCTACACCACGGCGCCGATCACCATGGTGCCGCTGTTCAATTGGGCCAAGCCGGATGATCCCAAGGCGGTCATCGCCGCCTTCGGCATGATCTGCGCCAAGGGCGTGGACGCGGCGGTCGAAGCCAAGATGGTCACGGTCAACTACGCCGCCGATCCGAAGATGGCGGTGGACGCCCTGTGCCGCCAGTCGGCCACCGGCGCCATCGCCGGCGTCGCCATGCCGCCGAAGCTGCTGGGCGGCACGCCGCTGAAGGATCCCGATCTGGCCGCGACCCTGCTGTCCAACGCGGTGATCGGCGCGGTGTTCGGCGACATCGCCAAGAACCCCGAACTGATCGGCGACCTGCTGTTGGGCGACGACGCCCCGGCCCCCTGGGCGTCCGCCGCCTCGGCCAACTGGTCGGGTTCCGGCAAGAAGACGGCCAGCAACAAAAAGACGATGGACACCACGCCGCTGGTCACGCCGGGCGCCAAGACCACCGACCAGCATCGCAAACTGGCCACCATCCTGACCGGCGCGGCCAAGACGGTCAGCACCGTCAAGGAAGCGAACAAAACGCCGATGTCCAAGGCCGACGCGGCGGCCAAGGCCGAACAGGATCTGGCCGACACCATCAAGCGTCTGCTGGCCTACAAGGCCCGTCCGCTGGATGGCGTGTGGGCGACGGCGCCGTACATGCACAATGGCTCGGTGCCGAATCTCTATGAAATGCTGCTGCCGGTCGCCGACCGCTCGCCGGTCTTCAAGATGGGAACCATCGCCATCGACCCGGTCAAGGTCGGCGTGGACAGCGCGGCGCCGGAATCCACCTTTGTCTTCGACACGGCCAAGCCGGGCAACCGCAACACCGGGCACGAGTTCGGCGCCAGCCTGACCGACAGCCAGCGTTGGCAGTTGCTGGAGTATCTGAAGACCCTGTGATCCGGTTGGATCGGGGGTGAAATTGGGGCGCGTCGGGCAACTGACGCGCCCTTTTTTGTTTGGAATGAAGCGTCCCCCTTCCGACGCAATGATGATTCAAACAGCCACTTTGGTCTCGCCAACCTTGCATCAAGGGGCCGGGACGTTCACAGTGTTGCTCCATTCTCAGGCAACGCACCCAAAAAGACCTTGTCCCAGTACGATCCGCCCTCCGCCGCCCCGTCCAATTCCCCGCTGATGGGGACGCAGCCGGTGCCGTTCGCCCAGGGATCGCTGTTCGGCGAGGCCGACGCCATCGGCTATGGCTCCAGCCATGTCTATGACGAAATGGTGACGGGCCAGGGGCGACTGCGCCCGCACTGGCAAACCTTCATGAGCACGCTTGGCCCCCTCGACACCGACCTGATGGCGGTTCGCTGGGAAGAGGCGCGGCGGTTGCTGCATCAGAACGGCGTCACCTACAACATTTATGGCGACCCCAAGGGGATGGAGCGGCCTTGGCCGCTCGACATGATGCCCCTGCTGTTGCCCGCCCATGAATGGAAGGCCATCGAATCGGGCCTCATTCAGCGCGCCTCGCTGCTGAACGCCATTCTGACCGACCTGTACGGACCGCAGACGCTCACCCGTTATGGCCGGTTGCCGCCCGCCGTGATTCACGCCGATCCGGGATTCCGCCGGGCCGTGCATGGCATTCGGGTGCCGAACGACGTCCATCTGCATTATTACGCCGCCGATCTGGCCCGCGCGCCCGATGGCCGTTGGTGGGTGCTGTCCGACCGGACGCAGGCTCCCAGCGGCAGCGGCTACGCGCTGGAGAACCGCGCGGTGATGGCGAAGGTGCTGCCCGACAGCTTCCGCCATTGCCAGGTGGAACGGTTGGCCCCCTTCTTCGACACCTTCAAGGAAACGCTTCTGTCGCTCAGCCCGCGCCGGGATCGCCCGCGCGTGGTTTTGCTGACCCCCGGCCCCTACAACGAAACCTATTTCGAGCATGTCTACATCGCCCGCTACCTCGGCATCACGCTGGTGGAGGGGGCCGATCTGACCGTGCGTGACCGGCAGGTGTTCCTGAAAACCCTGTCGGGGCTGGAGCGGGTGGACGTCATCCTCCGGCGGCTCGACGCTGATTTCGCCGATCCGCTGGAGATGCGCTCCGACAGCTCGCTCGGCGTCGCCGGGCTGATCGAGGCGGTGCGCGCGGGCAACGTTGTGGTGGCGAACGCCATGGGATCCGGCCTGATGGAATCCATGGCGATGAAATCATCGCTGCCGACGCTGTGCCGCCATCTGCTGGGCGAAGAGCTGCGTTTGCCCGGTGTGGCGAGCTGGTGGTGCGGCAACGACGCCGAACGCGCCTATGTCATCGACCATCTTGGCGGCCTGGTCATCAAGCCCGCTTTCCCCGCTCTGGGATTCGAGCCGATTTTCGGCGCCACGCTCTCGACCATGGAGCGCAACGCGCTGATCGAAAAGATCAAGCGCCGCCCCTGGTATTATGTGGCGCAAGAACAGATGGCGCTGTCCACCGCCCCGGTCTGGCAAGACGGCAAGCTGCAACCCCGCCCGTTGGTGTTGCGCGTTTTCCTGTGCGCCACCCCCAGCGGCGGCTACACCGTTCTTCCCGGCGGCCTGACCCGCGTGTCGAGCGAACCGGGCCATCTGGTTGTGTCGATGCAGCGTGGCGGCGGCAGCAAGGACACTTGGGTTCTCGCCGCCCGCCGGGCCGAGGTCGCACCCGCGCAACCGCGCGCCGCGTTGGCCACCGAGCCAACCCCCGCCGTCGCCCGTCCCGCCGCGAATGATTTGCCAAGCCGCGTGGCGGACGGGCTGTACTGGCTGGGCCGTTACGCCGAACGGTCGGAGGGCGCGGTTCGTCTGCTGCGCGCGACGCAAAGCCGCCTGACCGACGGCAACACGCCGGGCGCGTCGGCCCAGTTGCGCAGCCTTCTGTCTCTTCTGGCCACCGAAGGCATGATCCCCTGGGAGATGGCTCGCGTGACTGAGACGGGCGGCGGGCGCGGTCTGCGCGACGCGCTTTACTCCGCCGTCGTCGATCCCGAACACCCCAGCAGCCTGCGGGCGCAGGTCGTCCGTTTGCATCGCATCGCCTATTCGGTGCGCGACCGCCTGTCGATGGACATGTGGCGGGTTGTTTCGAGCATCGACCGTCAGAGCAAGCCGCCGAAAATTCGCCTGGACGCCGCAGCCCTTCTTTTGCGAATGGACGACGTGATGACCAGCTTGGCCGCCGTCGCCGGGCTGGAACAGGAAAGCATGACGCGTGGGCCGGGTTGGCGATTCCTGGACGTTGGCCGCCGGATTGAACGGGCGCTGCACATCGTCTCGGTTATGCGCGGCGTGCGCATCGCCGAACTGGACCGCCAGGATGAATCGGTGCAGTCGGCCACTCTGGCCGTGCTGCTGGAGCTGGGCGAGAGCGTCATGACCTACCGCTCGCGCTATCTCACCAGCGTTTATCGGACCCCGGTTCTGGAACTTTTGCTGGCCGACGAGAGCAACCCGCGCGCGTTGGCCTTTCAATTGGCGGCGCTGGAAAGCCATCTCACCGCCCTGCCCAATCTGGGCGCGGGAACCACCGGCGACCCAACCGGCGGCGCGTTGGCCATTGTCGCCGATGGGCGCAAAATCCTGCGAAATTCCGACTCCTTGCGGTCCAGCGACCAGCTTCATACGTTGCTCGACACGCTGGCGATGTCGCTGCCCGACATATCCAACTTCCTCGCACACGCGTATTTCAGCCATGCCTTCGCCCGATCAGCCTGAGTCCGACGAGATGACCCCACCTTCGGCCTCGGACGAGACGAGTTCGTTGCGCTACCGCGTACGCCATGCCACGGCTTATGACTATGGCGAAGACGTGCCGGTGTCCCACCATTTGTTGCATTTGGTTGTGCGTCCACATCCACGTCAACGGGTCCGCCGCAGCCTGTTGACGGTGGAGCCGACGCCCGCCGTGCGCAACGACCGGGTGGATTATTTTGGCAACACCGTCACCTATGTGGCGGTGCAGGAGCCGCATCGGAATTTCACCGTCATCGCCGAGAGCGAGATCGAGGTCTTTGACGCCCCGGCGCTGGACGCCGACGCGACCGCCCCGTGGGAGCAGGTGCGCGATGGCTTGCGCGCGCTGTCCGGTCCGGAGGATGGCGCGGAGATCACTCAATATTGCTTCGACAGCGCGCTTGTCGCCTCCAGCCCAGAATTGTTGAACTACGCCCGCGCTTCGTTTACGCCGGGCCGTCCGGTGGCGGCGGCGGCGATTGATCTGATGATTCGGATCAACGAGGAGTTCGCCTTCGACCCCACGGCGACCACCGTGTCCACGCCAATCGCCGAGGTGATGCGCCAGCGGCGCGGCGTGTGCCAGGATTTCGCCCACGTCATCATTGGTTGTTTCCGCGCGATTGGCCTGCCCGCCCGCTATGTGTCGGGCTATCTGCGCACCCTGCCCCCGCCCGGTCGCGAACGGCTGGTCGGTTCCGACGTCAGCCACGCCTGGGCCTCGGTCTGGTGCGGCGCGGCGGGCTGGCTTGACGTCTGCCCAACCAACGCCTGCGTCGCCAACCGTGATTTCATCACCGTGGCCTGGGGCCGCGATTACGACGACGTCAGCCCGGCGCGCGGCATCCTGGTCGGCGGCGCCGGTCATGGGTTGAGCGTCAGCGTCGATGTGGAGCCGATTGAAGCTTAACCATTTGGCGCAAAGCCGCGCAGGAAACAGCCCCGCCGATGGTCGCATCGGCGGGGCTGTTTTCTTTCCGTCAACCGGATGAACGAACGCCGATCACGCCCCGGTGTGAACCTTGCGGTTTTGTTCGCGCGTCTTCAGGAAGCGCAGCGCCGGGAAATCCTCCTGCGTGCGGTTCATGTGCCAGGCGTTGCGGGCCAGGAAGACCAGCGCGCCGTCGTGATCCTCGGCCAAGGCCGAACGGTTCAGGTCGATGAACTTCTTCAACTGGTCTTCGTCGTCGGTCTCGACCCAGCGCGCCGCGTCCAGCCCGGCGCCCTCGAAGCGGGCGGAGATGCTGTATTCGGCCTCGATGCGCGCGGCCAGAACCTCGAACTGGAGTTGACCGACGACGCCGACCACCCAATCGGCCCCGGTCAACGGCTTGAACACCTGGGACGCGCCCTCTTCGGCGAAATGCTCCAGCGCCTTGCGCAAATGCTTGACCCGCATCGGGTCTTCCGGGCGGACGCGCTGCAACAGTTCGGGCGCGAAGCTGGGCACGCCGGTGAAGCGCAGATCCTCGCCTTCGGTCAGCGTGTCGCCGATGCGCAAACTGCCGTGGTTGGGAATGCCCATGATGTCGCCGGGCCACGCCTCTTCCGCCACCTCGCGGTCGCGGGCCAGGAACAGCACGGCGTTGTTGACCGCCATCAGCTTGCCGGAACGGATGTGCTTCAGCTTGGCCCCGCGCCTGTAGCGGCCCGAACAGATGCGGACGAAGGCGATGCGGTCGCGGTGGTTCGGGTCCATGTTGGCCTGAACCTTGAACACGAAGCCCGTCACCTTGTCTTCGTCGGGCTGGACCACGCGCGGGTCGGCGGGCTGCGGGCGCGGCGGCGGGGCGTTTTCCGCCAGACCGGACAGCAGCTCGCGCACGCCGAAATTGTTGATCGCCGAACCGAAATAGATCGGCGTCAAGTGACCGGCCCGGTAAGCCTCCAGATCGAAGGGCGGCATCAGGCCGCGCGCCATCTCCACCTCTTCGCGCAGCTTGGCGGCGGCGTGGGCGGGCAGCAGCTCGTCCAGGCGCGGGTCGTCCAGGCCGTTGCACTCGATGCCGTCGTCGATCTCGTCGCCCTTGCTGCGGTCCATCAGGATCAGCCGGTCACGGATCAAATCGTAGCAGCCGAGAAAATCGCGGCCCATGCCGATGGGCCAGCTCGCCGGAGTCACCTCCAGCGCCAGGGCGCTTTCGATTTCCGAAATCAGCTCGAACGGGTCGCGGGCCTCGCGGTCCATCTTGTTGCAGAAGGTGATGATCGGCACGTCGCGCAGACGGCAAACCTCGAACAGCTTCAGCGTCTGGGTTTCGATGCCCTTGGCCCCGTCGATCACCATGACGGCGCTGTCCACGGCGGTCAGCGTCCGGTAAGTGTCCTCCGAGAAATCCTCGTGGCCCGGCGTGTCGAGCAGATTGAAGGTGCGCCCGTCATAGTCGAAGGTCATGACGGAGGCGGTCACGGAAATCCCGCGCTCGCGCTCCACCTTCATCCAGTCGGACTTGGCGCGGCGTTGCTCGCCGCGCGCCTTCACCGCGCCCGCCATCTGGATGGCGCCGCCGAACAACAGCAGCTTTTCGGTGAGGGTTGTCTTGCCGGCGTCGGGGTGCGCGATGATGGCGAAGGTCCGACGCCGGGAAACAGCGTCCTGAAGCTCGGACATGCGCGATTCCCGTGACTGAAGAGGCAAACGAACGAAAGGGGCCGACAGGCGGTTCGCGCCCGTCTGGCCCCTTGGCGTTCTTCATAGCAGCGGATGGGTCAGCTTTCCAGCGCTTTGGCGGTCGAACACCGTTCTCACCGCGTGTTGCCAGCCGTGCATCAACGCATCATGATTCAAAATTCGGATAAAGGCCATCAACGCAAATCATGTAGCACAAGCTTGGATCAGGAGACTTGTCGCGCAAATCAGGCAATGTGAATTCTCTTTTGCCGCGTTCCTTACTCCATTTTGTCCAAACCAAAGAGTGAAGAAATTCAAGCTGCCTATTGTTCTCATAATTTATGGTCTGCCCTTCACACCGCAGGAAGCCATACGGAACGCGATCATAGGCGAACAGAACTATTTGCCCGATAGAAAATTCAGACATCGCTTCTATCCTTCTGCGCAACGTGTGATAACTCGGCGAGTTTTTAGAGAAAACCCATCACACACATTAAGCGGAAGAAAATTATTTCTTTCAAACAACAATAAGAGACAAAAGGAGACACTTTATGACAACAACACCCAGCGGGTGAGAAGCGCCCACCCGCCGGGAGAATTGTACAACCGCCTTACAGATCCAACTCGGCGATCTGCACCGCGTTCAGCGCCGCGCCCTTCAGCAACTGGTCGCCGCAGACGAACAGGTCGAGACCGTGATCGCCGAACACCAGATTGGCGCGGATGCGGCCAACCTCGACGTCATACTGGCTGGCGGCGGTCAGCGGCATCGGGTAGACGCCGTTGGCCGGATCATCGACCAGCTTCACGCCCGGCGCATCGGCCAGAACGGCGCGGGCGGCGTCCGGCGTCACCGGCTGGATCGTCTGGATGGTGATCGCTTCGGAATGGGCGCGGTAGGTCGGGATGCGCACGGCGGTGCAGCTCAGCGGCAGATCCGGGATGCCGAGGATCTTCCGCGTCTCCCACGTCACCTTCATCTCTTCCTTGGTGTAGCCGTTGTCCTGGAAGGCGTCGATCTGCGGGATCAGGTTGAAGGGGATCGGGTGACGGAACACGCTGTTCGTCACCGGACGGCCTTCCAACTGGTTGCGCGTCTGCTCTTCCAACTCGGCCATGCCCTCCGCCCCGGCGCCGCTGGTCGCCTGATAGGTGGAGACGATGACTCGGCGAAGGCCGAACGCCTTGTGCAGCGGGCCAAGCGCGACGACCGCGATGGCCGTGGTGCAGTTGGGGTTGGCGATCAGACGACCGCCGCCCTGGAAGGCGTGGGCGTTGATTTCCGGCACGATCAACGGGATGTTGTCGTCGTAACGGAAGGCCGAGCTGTTGTCGATGACCAGCGCGCCCGCCGAGGCCAGCGTCGGGGCGTGCGCCTTGGCGAAATCGCCCGACACCGCCAGCAGCACGACGTCATAGCCCTTGACCACGTCGGCGTCGAAGGCCTGAAGCGTCTTGGCGCCGTAGGGGGTCTCCTGCACCTTGCCCGCGCTGCGTTCCGACGCGAACAGGCCCAGTTCGCTGACCGGGAACTTGCGGTCGTGCAGAACATTGACCATTTCGCGGCCAACGGCGCCGGTGGCGCCGACGATGGCGACGCGACGGGGGGCAGCGTTGCGGGGAGCGGGGTTGCTGCTGTTGCTCATCTCGGGGTTCCGTCCTTTGTCTGTCCTGTTGTGGACCGGACCGCAGACCCCAGAAACGACGAGGCCCCGTCCGTGTCCGGCGGGGCCTGCTCGTGGGTGAAACGCTGGTCGAACCGATCAGCCCATGCCACGAGGCAGCCCGCCGAAGCGAGTCGCTTTTTTCGTAGTCATGGTGGTGGTCGCGATGCGGATCATGATGGCGTTTTCTTAACGGAACGCGCGGGGCTTGTAAAGCGCCCGCGCGCGCCATTGCGTCAATTTTAGCGGAAGCCTTCGCCCTCGTGCGTCGGCTTCACCGGGTGAACGTCCCAGATCTCCGTCGCATACTCGTTGACCGTGCGGTCGGACGAGAACCAGCCCATGCAGGCGGTGTTGATGATGGCCTTGCGGGTCCATTCCTCGGAATCGCGGTAAAGCTGCATCGCCGCGTCCTGCGCCCGGCAATAATCGGCGAAGTCCGCCGTCACCAGGAAATGGTCGCCGCCGTCGGTCAACGCCTGGAGGATCGGCTGGTAGCGGTTGCGGTCGTCCGGCGAGAAGGCGCCGGTCGCGATCATGTCCAACGCCCGCTTCAGGGCGGGGTTCGACGCGATCACCTCGCGCGGGTTGAAGCCGCCGTTGGCCCGCAAATCATTCACCTCTTCGGCGGTCAGGCCGAAGATGAAGATGTTGTCGGCGCCGACCTGCTCGCGGATTTCCACATTGGCGCCGTCGAGCGTGCCGATGGTCAACGCGCCGTTCAGCGCCAGCTTCATGTTGCCGGTGCCCGACGCCTCCATCCCGGCGGTGGAGATCTGTTCAGAAATGTCGGCCGCCGGGATGATGATTTCGGCGGCGGTGACGTTGTAGTTGGGCAGATAGACCACCTTCAAATTGTCGTGCACCGACGGGTCATGGTTCACCACCTTGGCCACGTCGTTGATGAGTTTGATGATGAGCTTCGCCATGTGATAGGACGGTGCCGCCTTGCCCGCGAAGATCTTGGTGACGGGCACCCAGGAGACGGTGGGGTTGTCGCGCATCTCGTTGTAGAGCGCCACCGTGTGCAGCACGTTCAAAAGCTGGCGCTTGTATTCGTGCATGCGCTTGACCTGCACGTCAAAGATGCTGTCGATCTGCACCTCTTCGCCGGTCTGCCGGGCGATGTAGGCGGCCAGACGCTTCTTGTTCTTGCGCTTGGCCCGGCGGAATTCCTCGCGGAACACCACGTCGTCGGCCTTTTCCTTCAGCGCCGCGATCTGGCCGAGGTCGGAAATCCAGCCATCGCCGATGCGCGAGGAGATCAACTCCGACAAGGCCGGATTGGCCTGCTTCAGCCAGCGGCGCGGCGTGATGCCGTTGGTCTTGTTGGTGATGCGGTCGGGGAATTCCGCGTGGAAATCGGCGAAGACCGTCTCTTTCATCAGCTCCGTGTGCAGGGCCGACACGCCGTTGACCTTGTGCGAGCCAAGGAAGGCGAGGTTGCCCATGCGCACCCGGCGGTCGCCGCGTTCGTCGATCAGCGACAGATGCGACAGTCGGGCGTTGTCGCCCGCCGCCTTCGCCTTGGAACGGGTGAGGAACTTGGCGTTGATTTCATAGATGATCTGCATGTGGCGCGGCAAAATCCGCTCCACCATGCGCACCGGCCAGGCTTCCAGCGCCTCGGGCAACAGGGTGTGGTTGGTGTAGGCGAAGGTCGCCTGGGTGATCTCCCAAGCCTTCTCCCACCGCAGCCCATGCTGGTCGATCAACAGCCGCATCAATTCGGCGATGCCGATGGCCGGATGGGTGTCGTTGAGCTGAATCGCCGCCTTGTTGGGCAGATTGTCAAAGCTGGTGTGGTGTTGCAGATAGCGGCGCAGGATGTCCTGCAACGAGGCGGAGGTGAAGAAATACTCCTGCTTGAAGCGCAGCTCCTTGCCGATCTCCGTCGCGTCGTTGGGGTAGAGGACGCGGCTGAGATTCTCCGACAGGATCTTTTGCTCCACAGCCTTCATATAGGCGCCTTCGTTGAAGTGCCCGAAATTGAAGTCGCTGGTGGCGCGCGCCGACCACAGGCGCAGCGTGTTGATGGTGTCGCCGCCATAACCGACCACCGGCGTGTCATAGGCCATCGCCAAGACACGTTCGGAATCCACCCAGCGATAGGCGCGTTCGCCGACGCTGTCGCGGAACTCCTCGACCCGACCGTAGAACTGGACCGGATAGAGCACCTCGGGGCGGGCAAACTCCCACGGGTTGCCGAATTGCAGCCATTGTTCAGGATGCTCGACCTGCCAGCCATTTTCAAAGCGCTGCTCGAACAGGCCGAACTCGTAGCGGATGCCATAGCCGTAGCCCGGCAGGCCTTGCGAGGCCATGCTGTCGAGGAAGCAGGCGGCCAGACGGCCAAGGCCGCCGTTGCCCAGCGCCGCGTCCGGTTCGGAATCGACCACGTCGTCCATCGACAGGCCCAGCCGGTCGAGCGCCTGACGGCATTCGTCCATGATGCCCAGGTTGGACAGGCTGTTGGTCAGCAGGCGACCGATCAAGAATTCAAGAGAAAGATAATATACGCGCTTGGCGTCCTCGTGATAATAACTGCGGGTCGTGTCCATCCAGCGGTCGACGACGCGGTCGCGCACCGCCAAGGCGACGGTGTGGAACCAGTCGCGCCGGGTGGCGGCGCGGGCGTCCTTGCCGACCGAATAGACCAGCCATTCCAAAAAGGACCGCTTCAGGCTGTCGACATCCAGACTGCGGCGTTCGATGTCACGGGATTTGTACCGAGCGTCCATGTCTTGACTTTCTGCGTTGAAAGGCCAACCGGAGCGAACGGCTGCGGGACGACGCTCCTTGACGGTGGAAGAGTGGGCGGAGTTGGTTAAGCAAAGCTTTCCGAATTCAGAAGCGGCAAGGCTTCCCCTGTGACGCAAAGGGAGTAAGGTTGCGACCGCTTCCCGTTTTCGACCTTACAACGATGCGTCACGAAATCGCTTCTGTCCACTGCGCTGCAACACCGCTGTCGTTTCGGCGCGCGGTGGTGTCCGATCTGCCCGCGTTGCTGCTCATCGAAGCCGTCAGTTTTCCGACGGATCGGATGACCGTGCGCAATTTCCGCTACGCGATCACCCAAGCGAAGGGGGCCTGCATGGTCGCCTTGCGGGATGAACGGGTGGTCGGTTATGGCCAGATCGCCGTCCACGCCCGCACGCCAATTGGACGGCTCTCTTCCTTCGCGGTGCACCCCGAACGCCGCCGGTCGGGGATCGCTCGCGCGCTGCTTGGCGCGTTGGAGGATGAGGCGACGACGCTGGGTTGCCGCACGGTTCGGTTGGAGGTTCGGCGGGACAACACGGCGGCGTTGGCCCTCTATCTGCGCACCGGCTATGTCCAGTTCGGCCTGTATCCCGATTATTATGAGGATGGCATGACGGCGCTGCGGTTGGAAAAACGCCTGCCGGAAACGCCGACAAATCGCCGTACGGAATCATTTCGCAACCGGATATGCACTTACTCATAAACGATGGTTTCTTATCAGGAATGGTTTTCGTTGAAAGGGTTAACGCGCCCAAAGCGGGTTCCGTCGCCGACCTCCGTTGATCGCTTCCCCATTTTTTGAATGCGCCGCAGCGCGGGTTCGGTTATCGGATCCTGACTGGACCGGAATTGATTGAAATGGGTGGGCATGGCGCGCAAGCGGGCGGAGCCGAGCATCCTGCTCGGGCCAATTCTCTATTTCCGGGGCGAGCAGCGGGATCGCTGGTGGCTGTCCGCTCTGTTCATCCTGGATGGCGAGGTCGAACCGGACGATCTGCGGGTGGAGGGCGTCACCCTGCCCGTTCCGCCCCGCCACGTCACCGTGTGGCGCAACCGCCATGTTTGGCGTTTTGATTTCGCCGTGCCGCGCGGGATTCAGGACAGCAACCTTGCCTATGGATTTCCCGACGGGCCATCCTGGAGCATCGTTGTTCCGGGCCGCTTCTCACACCCGCGCATCGCCTTTGTGTGCGGAGCCGGAATGATTCCACCGCCCGTTTCAGGCGAAAACCCTTCCTCTCCCGCCCCCCTCTGGCCCGAGTTGCTCCGCCAGCATGAAACGGAGCGTTACCACCTGTTGGTCCAGGGCGGCGGTCAGATCGACGGCGAGGCTGTGCTCGCCGCCTCGCCGCTGCTGACCGCGTGGCGGGGCGAGCCGCGCGCCGTTCGGACCGCTCATCCCTTTTCCCCCAGCATGGCCGAAGAGCTGGTGAACGCCGGTTTCGACCGTTACTTGCGTCAATGGGGGCAGGCTGACGTGGCGGAAGCGCTGGCGCGCATTCCGTCGGTCATGATGTGGGACGACGCCGACATCGCCGATGGTTGGGGCGCAACGCCGGACAGCGAAGCGACCAGCAAGGTGATGCGCGGCGTCTTCATGGCGGCCCGGCGCAACTACGCGCTGTTCCAACTGGGGGCTGTGATCGAAGCGCCGCCGGATTGCGCCTGGGGAGCCGCCCGCGCCACGATGACTCAAGGATTCCATCTGGGCGACACCGGCCTGCTGGCCCTGGATCTGCGCAGCGAGCGCAACCGACGACGTGTGCTGTCCGAGCGCAGTTGGACCATGCTGCCAGGTTGGTTGGATCGCTTCGAGGGGTGCCGTCATCTGATCGTGATGACTGGAACACCGCTGTTGATCCCGGCCACGGCGGGGATCGAGCGCCTGACGGACTGGCTGCCCGGCTTGTCCGGTTTGACCCGCCGTTTGAGCGACCAATGGCGCAGCCGCAGCCATGTGGCCGAGTGGGCGCGCCTGATCGAGACCTTGACCGGTTTTTCCCGTCGCACCGGCTGCCGGATCACCATTCTGTCGAACGGATCGGGTGTCGGCGGGCGCGGTGTGCTGCGGGGCGCTGGGGTGGAGTTGTGGCAGTTGCTGGGCTTGTCTCTCGCCGCGCCCTCGCCGTCTGGTTGGCGTCGGCACGCTACCGAACGGCTGGCCGCTCAGGGCGAACACCCCCTGCCCGGCCATCGCCTGGAGATGCCGGTGTTCCGCGAGAGCGGGCGGCGAACCATCGCCAAGCGCGGCTGGCTTTCGCTGTCCGCCGACGACAAGGGACAACTTCACGCGCGTTGGGTCGCCGAAGGTGACGCCACGCGCTACAGCCAAGCAATTTGACGAGAGCGCTGTCGCGAGAAACAACGCTCATCGTTCGACGATGAACAGCAAGCCAGGAACGCCAACGCCCTTTTCCCGACGCGGCGTGCAAGATTCCATCAGGCGAACTGTTAGACCTGCGGCGTCGGCCATGGCCCGGACATAACCGTCGGCGTGCGCGTAGCGCCGGGTGGGACCGAGCGTGAAGCTCTCCTCCCCCTCGGCCGCGCGCTCCACCGTCGCGGCGAAGCGTCCGCCAGGAACCAGCGCCTTGGCCGCCGCCTGAAACACCGGGGCCAAGTCGCCGATGTAAACCAGGACGTCGGCGGCGACCAGCAAATCCCAGGCCTCCGCCGCCTCATCCAGCGCCGCCACCACGTCGCCGACGCTAAGACGGTCGTAGAGCGCCCGGTCGCGCGCCTTGTCCACCATGCGCGGCGACAAATCGACCCCAGCGAGGAAGCGCGCCACCGCACGGAACGACACGCCGGCAAGCCCAGTGCCGCAACCAAGGTCAAGCACCCGCAAATCAGGGGCCGTTCCGATCTGGTCCACCGCCGCTTTCAGCAGTTCAGGCGCGGCGTAGCCGAGCTTGCCCAACAAATCCCGGTCAAAACGGTCAGCGTAGCGGTCGAACAGCGCGCGGACATAAGCCGCCGACAGATCCGCCCCCTCCCCAGCCTCCAACGCCAGAATGGCCGGAACGCTTCCCAGCGCGTCGTCTGGGTCGAGATCGCGGGCGCGGCGCAGGGCTGTCAACGCCTTCTCCGGTTCGCGCAGCGCGATCCACGCTTGTCCGCTGGCGTGGTGCAACGCCGGATCGTCCGGCAGACGCCGCGACAGCGGTTGCAGCAGCTCCACCGCCGCCAGAGCGTCGCCGCTGGCGGTCAGCGCCTCGGCCAGTTCCAAAGCAGCTTCGGCGTCGTTGGGGCGCAAGGCGACGGCCTCGCGATACTCGGCCAGCGCCGCGTCGGCCTGTCCGGCGGCTCTGAGCGCGCGGGCGTGGCCCAGGCGAACCGGAGCGGAATCGGCTCGCTCCGCCGCCAACTCCGAAAATATTGTCGTGGCCGCCGCCACCTTGCCGCAACGCCGCAAGGCCTCGGCCCAACTCAAACGCCACATCCAGGAGCCAGGATCGAGCGCCGCCGCGTGGCCATAGGCGCGCGCCACCGCGCAATTTTTTTCCGCGACGCGGCAATCATCCGTCGAATCGATGATCGAGTCGCTCAGAGAATCCGCCAGAGCCGCCCACGCCTCGCCATGGCCTGGATCGACGGCGACCGCCCCGCGAAAGGCGTCAGCCGCGCCCGCCGGATCGGCGGCGTAAAGACGCTCGTACCCCCGCTGAAACAGAGCCTCGATCAAAGCATAAGGCGGCGTTCCGCCGATGGACGGGTCCGATGGCACGGGGCGTGATCCTGGTTGAGGTGATCTGTTGAAGCGGGTTTGATCGCCCGTCACACAGGACGGCGGCAACGCCGCGTAGGACGGTCAAAAGCCGAAAAAAGAGCGGCTCAGCTTATTGCCCGATCATGCTGCACCGCGCAAGGGGGGCCTCAAAATGATTCCAACGTGTGATTCTGGCGACACGCGGTCGCAGGGGGGCAATTTTTATCAGGGGGATATTCACGATTGCGACGAAGTTGCACTCTTTCTGGATACATAATCATATTCAATGAGTTAGCGATAATTTCCAGAGGGGATTCGCCCGTCCATGAGCGCCTCCTGCCGCCTCCACCAACCAGGGGGACGGTATTACCAGGGCGTAATTGAGTTGACGATGGCTCAAATTTTTGGAAATGTTGCCCCGGCGTCCGATTGGGAGGCGTCAAACTTTGGGTAGGAGGCGGTTGCCGTAAGCGACTCGGCGACCGGAACAAAGACCCCGAGCAGGGGGTCAACAGCCACCGTTTGACACGGGGCGCCAGACTGAGGAGGTCGGGGATGCGAGGACGAAAACAGCGCGCACGCGCCACATTGGGTGGTGGAGTCGCTCTGGCTGCCGGACTCTTGATGGCTCCGCTGACGATCACGTCAGCCCAGGCGCAAGAAAGCTGCGTGACCCACGCGGTCGAAGCCGAGCAGCAACTGAACATTCCCTCTGGATTGCTCGTGGCGATTTCTCTGGTCGAAAGCGGCATTGACGGCGCCCCTCACCCCTTCGCGATGAGTCTGCAAGGCCGCGCTTATTTCGCCCGCAACGTCAATGACGCCGTTAAGCAGCTCCGTGACCGCAAAGGCAAAATCCGTTCCAACGTGTATGTTGGTTGCATGCAGTTGTCGCTGGCGTCGCATCGCGGCCAGTTTCAGCCTCTCGAACGCATCGTCGAACCCCGTGACAACGTGTTTTACGCGGGCAAACTTCTGGTCCGCCTCCATGGGGAAGAGGGCAACTGGAAAACCGCTCTGATCCGCTACAACGGCGGCTCCACCCACAGTTCCCAAGCCTATGTCTGCAAAATCTGGCAGCATCTGAGCGATCTTGATCCGCAAAGCGCGAAACTTCTCGCCTCGTCTCGTTGTGAAGACAGCGATCCTGTCAGCGTCGCCCCCAAAACACGCCGCAGCTTCCAGAACGCGCAGCAGGTTGCCGCAATCGATTGACGCTGCTGACCGATCTCTGGCTTGGCCAAGGTCGTCGGTTGAGTTTTTAAAGACATATCTGGCATGGTTCGGCGTGATCGGGTAAATCCCACTTCATGAACTATCGCCACATCTTCCACGCGGGCAACCCGGCCGACGTTATGAAGCACGCCGTCATGGCGTTGATCCTTGAGCATTTGCGCGTCAAGCCCGCCCCCTTTTGCGTGCTCGACACTCATGCCGGGATTGGTCGCTATGACCTGACCTCCGAAGCCGCCCAAAAAACTCTTGAGTATGAGGACGGCATTGGTCGCCTGTTTGGCGCTCCCTCCCCTCATCCAACTCTCACGCCCTATCTCGACGCGGTGGCGGCGATCAACCCTGATGGCGTGCTGCGCGCCTATCCGGGATCACCCCGCATCGCCCGCGCATCGCTGCGCCCGCAAGACCGTCTTGTGCTGAGCGAGTTGCACCCAGACGACGCCCGCGCGTTGCGCCGCGAGTTCCGCGACGACCCCCAGGTCGCCGTCCACGAGATTGACGCCTACGTCGCGCTGAAAGCCCATTTGCCGCCCAAGGAAAAGCGTGGCCTTGTCCTGATCGATCCGCCGTTCGAGCAGCCGGATGAATTCGCCCGCATGGCCGAGGGCTTGGCCGCCGCGCATCGTCGCTGGCCGACCGGAATCTACGCCTTGTGGTACCCGATCAAGGAGCGAGCGGCGGTCTGGCGCTTTCAAGAGGCGGTGGAAAAGACGGGCATTGGCAAGATCCTGTTGGTCGAACTGACCTGGCGTCCTGAAGACACCCACCTGCGCCTGAACGGCTCCGGCCTGTTGATCGTCAATCCGCCCTGGCGGTTGGATGAGACGTTGAAGGAGACGCTGAACGCCCTGCACGCCGTCCTGCCAACCACTGGCGGGGGCGTATCGGTCAGTTGGCTGGCGCCGGAAGCCTGAAAACAAACAGGGCGACGTCGTGGATCGCCGCGACGTCGCCCTGTTTCGTGTTCATCAACCCGTCAACCGTTGGGCCGACCGTTGCCGAAACGAGCCAAAATTTCCCCAGCTATGCCGCGCCGGAACAGCAGCACGCAGGTGACAAAGATCGCGCCGATGACCACGGGAACCGGCAGGTTGGTCGCCGCCAGATAATTTTCCAGGGCCACCACCAGCGCCGCGCCGACAACCGGACCGGTCAGGGTGCCCATGCCGCCCAGCAGAGTCATCAACACCACCTCGCCCGACATTTGCCACTGCACATCGGTCAGAGTCGCAAGCTGGAAGACAATCGCCTTGGTTCCACCCGCCATGCCCGCCAGGGCCGCCGACAGAACAAAGGCCAGCAGCTTGTAACGATCGGTGCGATAACCCAACGAAACGGCGCGCGGCTCATTCTCACGAATCGCCTTCAAGACTTGCCCAAAGGGGGAATGAACCGTCCGCCAAATCACCGCGAAGCCAAACAGGAACACGCCCAGCACGAAATAATACATGGTGAAGGGATGGTTCAGGTCGAACAGACCGAACAGCGTGCCGCGCGGCACCGCCTGGATGCCATCCTCGCCGTGGGTGAAGGGCAGTTGCAGCGCCAGAAAGAACACCATCTGCGACAGAGCCAGCGTGGTCATGGCGAAATAGATGCCTTGGCGACGAATGGCGATGCCGCCAAACACCAGACCCATGCCCGCCGCCGTCACCGTTCCCAGCAAGATTCCAAGCTCCGGGGACAGCCCCCAAACCTTCACCGTGTGAGCGGTTATGTATGCCGCGCCGCCAAAGAAGGCGGCATGACCAAAGCTGAGCAGGCCGCTGAAACCGATCAGCAGATTGAAGGCGCAGGCGAACAGCGCAAAGCACAGCACCTTCATCAGAAAAACCGGGTAGAACGCGAAGGGCGCCACAAGCAGAAGCGCCAAAGCGGCCAGCCCAATCAACCGGCCCATCGGCACGCCGCCGCCGCTGACGGCGACGGTTGCGGCTCCGTGCGAAGGAAGGCTCATGGCTTACCTCTCTCGTCCGAACAGACCAGCGGGCTTAATCATCAGCACCACGGCCATAATCACAAACACCACGATGTTGGACGCTTCGGGGTAAAAGACCTTGGTCAACCCCTCCAGCAGCCCCAAGCCATAGCCGGTCAGAACCGCGCCCAGAATTGATCCCATGCCGCCGATGACGACCACGGCGAACACCACGATGATGAGGTTCGATCCCATCAGCGGGCTGACCTGATAGATGGGCGCCGCCAGAACGCCCGCCAGACCAGCCAGCGCGACGCCAAAGGCGTAGGTCAGCGTGACCATGCGCGGCACATTGATGCCGAAAGCCTGAACCAGCACCGGATTTTCCGTTGCCGCCCGCAAATAGGCTCCCAGCTTGGTCTTTTCGATGGCGACCCAGGTGCTGACGCAGACGATCAGAGAGGCCACCACCACCCAGGCGCGATAATTCGGCAGAAACATGAAGCCGAGATTTTGCCCGCCGCGCAGCGCGTCCGGAATCGGATAGGGCTGTCCCGACACGCCATACAGATGACGGAAAGCTCCCTCAATCATCAGGGCGCAGCCGAAGGTCAGCAGCAGCCCGTACAAATGGTCCAGCTTGTAGAGGCGCGCCAGCAAGGTTTTCTCAAGAGCCACGCCGAACAGCCCGACAATGATCGGAGCCAGCAGCAGTGCCCACCAATAGCCAATCCCCAATTGAGTCATCAACAGCCAACACACGAAGGCGCCCATCATGTAAAAGGCGCCATGGGCGAAGTTGATGACGTTCAACATGCCGAAAATCACCGCCAGCCCCAGGCTGAGCAGCGCGTAAAAGGATCCGTTAATCAACCCAAGCAGCAACTGCCCGAACAGCGCCTGTGGCGGAATGCCGAAGATGCTTCCCATCATAACCGTCGATCTCCCCCGCGTGTCCCGCCCATCGCCGCAGTCGCGGATCAACGGGCGGGGCGCGTCACATCACACCTTCATGACCGGCGGTTCGCTTACTTCGCGGCGAGTTTGCAACCGCTTTCCTCAACGGTCGCGAAGGCTTCCGAACCGGGAATGGTGCGCAGAATCTGGTAATAATCCCACGGTCCTTTCGATTCGGACGGCTTCTTCACACGCGCCAGATACATGTCGTGGACCATGCGACCGTTGGGCAGGATTTTGCCGTTCTTGGCGAACATGTCGTTGACCGGCATCTCTTTCATCTTCGCGGCGACCGTCGGGCCATCATCGGCGCCCGCCGCTTCAATGGCCTTCAGATAATGACGAACGGCGGAATAGCTGCCCGCCTGCACCATGGTCGGCATCTTGCCGAATTTCTCGAAAAACTTCTTCGACCAGGCGCGCTTCTCGTCGTCCATGTCCCAATAGAATCCGGTGGTCAGCACCAGATCCTGCGCCACCGAAAGCCCCAGCGCGTGCACGTCGGAAATGAACAGCAGCAACCCGGCCAATTTCTGATTGCCGCTCTGGGTCAGGCCGAATTCCGACGCCTGTTTGATCGAGGTGATGGTGTCGCCGCCAGCGTTGGCCAAGGCGACGATCTTCGCGCCCGAAGACTGCGCCTGAAGCAAGAAGGACGAGAAGTCGGACGTGTTCAGCGGATGGCGCACCGCGCCAAGCACCTGTCCGCCCGCCTTCTTGACCTCGGCGGCGGTGTCGGCCTCCAACTGATGCCCGAACGCGTAATCAGCGGTCAGGAAGTACCAACTGTTTCCGCCTTCCTGCACCAAGGCGCGCCCGGTGCCGACGGCCAGCGCATGGGTGTCATAGGCCCAATGGAAGCCGGTCGGCGAGCAGGCGTCGCCCGACAGGCGCGATGTCGCCGGACCTTCCATCAGAAAAATCTTTTTCTTCTCGCGGGTGATTTCCTGAACCGCCAGCGCGACGCCGGAGTTGGGAACGTCGACGATCACGTCAACGCCGTCCTGGTCGATCCATTGCCGGGCAATGTTGGAACCGATGTCAGGCTTGTTCTGGTGATCGGCGGTGATGATCTGGATCGGCTTTCCAAGGATTTTGTTGCCGAACTCCTCCGCCGCCATACGGGCGGCGACCGCCGAGCCTTCACCGCCAAGATCGGTGTACAGGCCAGAGCGGTCGTTGAGAACGCCGATCTTAACCATATCGCCCGAAAGCCCTTGGGCCGACACCGCGCCAGCGGTCACAGCGGCTCCAATGGTCAAGGCGGTCAGCGCGGCGCCAGCCAGAAGACGTGCGTTCATGAGTGTGTTTCCTCCCCCTCAGCGATTCTTAGGTGTGGTTCCTGGTCAATCGTCGGAAACGATCATCGAAAACACCGGGCGGTCGTCCGGCGCGGAAAATCCGTTTCATACGAAACGGGTTGGCCGTGTCGCGCCACCCTTTCACGCACCACTATGCAGGCGCATCACCTTGTAAGCGAAGCGGAATTTCAGCCCAAGCAACAAATTTCATAAAGTCTCGCGCCGCCAACGGCCTTTTGCATCCGCAGGTGTATGGAGCCTGACGTCATCGCGCCTGAGCGCAAAACGCGCGCAAACGAACACGCCCCCGCACCGGTCGGCACGAGGGCGTGTTCATCATCATGGCGTGGATGGAGCCAACCGAACCTTGATGGCGGCTGAGACTTCGCGTCAGGCGGCGGACGTCATTGGGAACCCGCTGTAATCCAGGGAAGCCGACCAAAAACGCTCCAGCTTGCGCAGCGTTTCGTTGGTCTTGTTCAATTCCTCATCGCTGAAGCCAGCCTTTTCCAGCGCGGTCAACTGACGCTCAAACATTAGGCTGATCTTCTCACGCAGGTCCAAGCCCTTTTCCGACAGGCGCACACGCACCGACCGACGGTCGTGCGGCGAGCGCTCCTGCCCGAGATAGCCGTTCTCGACCATCTTCTTGACGTTGTAGGACACGTTGGAGCCAAGGTAATAGCCGCGCGCGGTCAATTCGCCGACCGTCATCTCATCTTCGCCGATGTTGTAGAGAATCAGGCTCTGGACGTTGTTGATGTCCTGGATCCCCAGCCGATCCAGTTCGGTCTTGAGCACCTCGAGGAAATGGCGGTGAAGCCGCTCGATCAACAGGATGCTTTCATAATAGGGTTTGCGCACCGCGGTCTCCTTTGGCTCTAACCGGACGATCCCCGCGCAAGGACGTTACCGGAACCTTAAGGCCAGATTAACCGATCATTCGTCGTCAATCATCTTAATAATTCTGGAAAAATTGCCCTTTCCACCGTCGCATTGTGGGGCAAAACGCACCGTGTCTGCGACGCGAAAACCGAACGTTCCTTGCGGTTCCCCTCTCGGAACGCCCGGTTTTGCTCCACCCGATTCAGGCGGGGAAGACCAGATCGCCGCCTGCCGGTTCGGCGAAATGGCGAGCCACATCCGCCGGACCGACCTCCGCCAGATCAGCGGGCGACCATTTCGGGTTCCGATCCTTATCCACCAGCGCGGCGCGGATGCCTTCGTAAAAATCAACGCCGCCTAGAAAGGCGATGCTCAAACGCAGTTCCTGCACCATGCAGCCGTCAAAATCGAGCGACGCGCCTCGGCGGATGGCCTCCAGCGTCACCTTCAGGCTGGTCGGCGACACGCGCTTGAGCGTCGCCAGTTGCCCGTTGGCCCACTCGTTCCTTTCCGCCGTCAAGGCCTGAACGATCTCCTCAACGCTGTTGAAGGCGTAGCAACGATCCACCGTCGCGCGATGAATGGCGTTGGGAGCGTCGCCAGCCGATTCCTTCACTTTGGCGATGGCGTCATCCGGCGAGGTCCCAGCGGCCAGATCAGCGATCAGGGCGTCAAGCTTGCTGCTGGGAACGAAGGCGTCGGCTGCGCCGATCGCCAACATGTCCGCCGCCTTCAGTCGGTCGCCGGTCAGTCCCAGCCAAGTTCCTGTCTCACCCGGCAGGCGCGGCAAAAAATAAGTCCCGCCGACGTCCGGGTACAGGCCAATGCCGGTTTCCGGCATGGCGAACAGCGTGCGCTCCGTCACAATGCGGTGGGTGCCATGCTCTGACAGACCAACGCCGCCGCCCATCGAAATGCCGTCGATCAACGCCACATAGGGTTTCGACAGACGCTTGATGAGGCGATTGAGGATGTACTCTTCGCTGAAAAAAGCGCGGATGGTCGAACCATCGCCGCTTCCAGTCCGCGCCGCCTTGCCCGCCTCGTAAAGGCTGACGACGTCGCCACCGGCGCAAAACGCCTTTTCGCCTGCGCCTTGGATGACCACCGCCTTCACCTCGGGATCGGCGTTCCAGGCGCGCAGTTGTGGGTCGAACAGCCGAATCATGCCGAGCGTCAGAGCGTTCAGCGCCTTCGGGCGGTTGAGCGTGACCAGGGCGATGGCGCCACGGCGTTCAAACAGGATCTCAGCGTTGTCGCTCATTGGTTTGATTTTTCTCGGTTATTGACAGAAAAACGGGCGTGGCGTGGTGAGCCGACCCGCATCCGGTGTTTCCTCCGGGGGACCGAACAGCATGATGATACGGGACAGCGCGCCGCTGTCAAATCAACCATACGCATGCGGATGTTTCGGCGACAACCTCCCTTTCTGGCGGTCAGGTCTTGGCAGGCTTCATCCACGTCCTCATCTGTGGCGTGACGCGCGGGAGGCCGCGCGCGCAGGAAAGCCACGCTATGAAGGTTGCCGTCATTCTCAACCGATCAGCGGGATCGCTGGTGGATCAACCCGTGGACGACGTCATCGTCATGATTCGCCAAGCCTTCGAGCGGCGCGGGGCGGAGGTGGACGTCCAGGCGGTTGTCGGCGCTGATTGCGCCGCCGTCATCGCCCGCGCTCTGGCGTCAGACTCCGACATGATCGTGGTCGGCGGCGGCGACGGCACGGTGCACACCGCCTTGCGGTTGGCCTTGCCAACCGGCAAGATTGTTGGCGTCCTTCCCTTGGGCACTCTCAACATGTTGGCCCGTGATCTTAACACGCCGCTTGAAATTGAATTGGCGGTGGAGGCGTTGGCGGACGGCCAAGTTCGATCCATCGACGTCGCCGAAGTGAACGGCGATCCCTACCTCAACAGTTCGGTTCTTGGTTTCTATCCCGCCGTGGTGCGAGAGCGGGAACGGCATCGTCGCCTGCACCGTTTGTTGAAATGGCCGGGAGCCGCCATGGCGCTCGCCAAGACGCTCTACCGTCTGCCCATGCTCGACGTGCAGATCGACTGGGGCGAAGGCTTGCGGCATGTACGGACTCCGGTGCTGGCCGTCTCCAACAATCTGTACGATGATGGTTTCGGCCTGTTGCTGCGTCGAACGGCTCTGGACAGCGGCCAGTTGGGCGTCTATGTGGCGCGCGAGCGCAACGCATTGGCGATGCTGCGCCTGATGGGGCGCTTGGTTCTCGGGCGCTGGCGGCAAGACGAAGCGCTGGATTGCTTCGCCGTCAACCGCTTGACCGTCACCAGTCGTCGCCACGCGCTGAGCATGGTCAATGACGGCGAGGTCAAACGGTTGAACGCGCCCTTGCATTATAAGATTCGCCCATCGGCGCTGAGGGTTCTGGCTCCACGTTGATTCGTTGCATGAGGGTGGAATGAAACGTCTGGCCCACATCTCCGACCTGCATTTTGGACGAATCGACCCGCAGGTCGTGGATGGGCTGTTGCGCGATCTGACCATCCAACGCCCCGACCTGATCGTGATTTCCGGCGATCTGGTGCAGCGGGCCAAACCAAGCCATTTTGCGGCGGCGCGGGACTTTCTGCAAAGGCTCCCCTTTCCCTATCTGGTGACGCCTGGAAATCACGATATACCTGTGTACAATCTGCTCAAACGCTTCACCGATCCGTTTAAGCTGTACCGCCGCTACATCACCAGCGATCTCAGCCCCTTTCACGTCGATGACCAGATCGCGGTTCTGGGGCTCAACACCGCCCGCGCCTTCATTTTGGATTTTTCCGCCGGACGACTGAACCGCGCGCAGATCGCCCGCATCCGCGACGTCTTCGATCCGCTGCCCAACCACCTGTTCAAGGTGCTGTTCACCCATCACCCCTTTCTGCCGCCGCCCAACGCGCCCAACACCCGTCTGGTTGGTCGGCGTCGGCTGGCCATGCCCGCCTTGGAGCGTTGCGGCGTCGATTTGCTGCTGGCTGGCCATCTGCACCTCGCCTATTCGGGCGACATCGCCCACCCCCACCCGCAAAGCGCTCGCTCCATCCTGGTGGCGCAGGCGTCCACCGCCACATCGACCCGGCTTCGCGGCGAGGCCAACGGCTATAACCTCATCACCATCGCCCCGCCGCGCGCATCCTTTCAGGTGCGCGCATGGGACGGCGAGGGGTTTGCCAACGGGCCTCTGTCGGATTGGCGCAAGGACGGCGATTGCTGGATCTTGCCGGGAACGGGCGATGCGCGCCCGTCAAGCTGACGCTGTGGTTGAGTTCGGCACGAGCGGGGGCGTAGGATCGCAAACCCGTTTCCAAGAGCGTTGTGGTTCTCCGATGCCGATCTCCGTCCCCGCCTCCTTCCCGCGCACCCGTTTGCGGCGCAACCGCGCCGACGCCTGGACCCGGCGTCTGGTCGCCGAACACACGCTGACGGTCGATGACCTGATCTGGCCTGTTTTCGTGATCGAGGGGGAGAACCGGCGCGATCCGGTCCTGTCGATGCCTGGCGTGGACCGCATGACCATCGACCTGCTGTGCGACGCGGTGGTGGAAGCCGGATCGCTTGGCGTTCCCTGCGTCGCCCTGTTCCCGGTGGTGGGATCGGAGGTCAAATCGGAAGACGCTGCGGAATCCTACCGCCCCGACAATCTGATGAACCGCGCCATCCGCGCGCTGAAGGCGGCGGCCCCCGACGTCGGCGTGTTGTGCGACGTGGCGCTCGACCCCTACACCAGCCACGGCCACGACGGCATCCTGCGCGACGGCTACATCCAGAACGACGAAACGGTCGAGATTCTGGCCCGGCAAGCCTTGTCTCAGGCCGATGCTGGAGCCGACATCGTCGCGCCGTCGGACATGATGGACGGACGCATCGGGACCATCCGCGACCGGCTGGACGCCAACGGGCATGAGTTGGTGCGCGTCTGCTCCTACGCGGCGAAATACGCCTCCGCCTTTTATGGGCCGTTCCGCGACGCGGTGAACTCCGGCGGCTTCCTGAAGGGCGACAAGAAGACCTATCAGATGAACCCCGCCAACACCGACGAGGCGCTGCGCGAGGTCGCCCACGACATTCAGGAGGGCGCCGACATGGTGATGGTCAAGCCTGGCCTGCCTTATCTGGACGTCATCCGCCGGGTGAAGGACGCCTTCGCCATGCCGACCTTCGCCTATCACGTCTCGGGTGAATACGCGATGCTGCGCGCGGCCGCGATCAACGGCTGGCTGGATTACGACAAGGCGCTGATCGAAACGCTGACCGGCTTCAAGCGCGCTGGCTGCGACGCGATCTTGACCTATGGCGCGGTGGACGCGGCAAAGCTGTTGCGCCAACGCTGAGCAAATCAGGCGCGCATTTGAGCAAATCAGGGCCACAGCGTTGGCGCGCGCCCTCTATCGTCGAGCCACACCCCAACGATGGAGACCCCGCCGATGCGCGCCCTGCCCACTTTGCTGACCGTCGGCCTGTTGAGCCTCGCCAGCTTGCCTGCCGCCGCGTTTGAGTTGCGCAGCTCTGATCTGGCGACAGACACGCCGATTGCCGCCCCGCAAGTCGCCAATGGCTTTGGCTGTTCCGGCGGCAACCTGTCTCCGGCCTTGAGCTGGAGCGATCCGCCCGCCGGAACCCGCAGTTTGGCCGTCACCTTGTATGATCCCGACGCGCCGACCGGCAGCGGTTGGTGGCATTGGCTGGTCTTCAACCTGCCCGCCAACACGCGAAACCTGCCGACCGGCGCGGGGGACGCGTCTGGGGCCAAGCTTCCGGCGGGAGCGGTGCAGAGCCGCACCGACGTTGGCGCGCCCGGATATTTTGGCCCCTGCCCGCCGGTTGGCGACCAGCCCCACCGCTACATCGTCACCGTTCATGCTTTGAAGGTGGATCAATTGCCGTTGCAGCCGGACTCCTCGGGCGCCATGGTCGGTTTCTTTCTGAACGCCAACAGCCTGGGCAAGGCCACGTTGACCGCGCGCTACGGTCGCTGATTGATTATGCTGGCGATCATGACCGACGACACTCTGATCGCCAGACTCTCCCGTTTCGCCACCCGTGACAACCGCGCGGGCTGTAACGGCTTGCCGACCGCCCCGGTTCTGGGCGCCTTCATCGCCCGTGATCGGGAGCGAATCGCCGATCTTGAGGTCGGCGCCACCGGCCTCATCATCCTGATCGACGGTCTCAAGGAGGTCAGCGACTCTCACGGCAGCCATTTCTATCGCAAGGGCGACGCGCTGCTGTTGCCTGCTGGCTGGCGCGGCGCGGTGGTGAACGAGCCGGATCCGCTCAGCGGCCTCTACCGTTCCCTCATCCTGATGTTTCCCGCCGATATGGTGCGTCGCCTGCTGCACGCTCACGCCAATGCCTCGCTTGGCGACGGGCGACGGGCGCGCGACTATCGGGTGAGGCTAACCCCAAGCCTGAGCGACGCCGTTCTGCACGCGGCGGAGGGGTTGTCCGGCAACTCTCCGGTTAGCTCTCAGATCGTCGAGCACCGCTGCATGGAGGTTCTGCTCGCCCTGCTGGAAACGGGCGTCTGGTGGCTTGGTCCAGTGGCCCCCACCGGAATCGCCGACGCGGTTCGGGCGTTGGTCCGCGTCCAACCCAACCAACCCTGGACCGCCGACGGCGTCGCCCGCGCCCTGAACTTGAGCAGCGCCACCCTTCGCCGCCGTCTGGCCGAGGAAGACAACTCTGTCCGTCGGATCATGACCGAAGAACGGGTTGCCCACGCCCGGCGGTTGCTGGAAGTGGAAGGCCTTTCTGTGCAAGAGGCGGCTGAGGCCTGCGGCTACGCCTCCCGCTCCCACTTTGCCCGGCAGATCAAGGACGCGACGGGCAGCACCCCGTCAGAGTTGCGCAGCCGGTGAACAGAATGAAGGTCTGCGTGGACGGTCTATGCCCTTGAAGGCGTTCTGTCGCCCTGTCGGCGCAGCATCGACGGGTGTCCTGTCCGGCGACATCGGCGCTCGACCGTAAAAGTCGGCGCCCCCCAAGCCAAAGGCTCGCCACATCCTGGGCAACTTCACTTTCGAGCGGAGCGTGACCAGACGATCAGCGCAGTGCATCGTCAATCGACGATGAACAGCGTCGCCCCCGTTTTGGTGGAGGAGCGGTGCGCCGCGTCGCCAAAATCCGAAACCTGATAGCTCATTCCGGCTTTCAGCGTGAAGCGGCGACCATCCTTCAACTCCGTCTCCAACTCGCCGCTCATCACGAACAGCACATGGCCCCGGTCGCACCAGTGATCGGCCAGATAGCCCGGCGTGTATTCGACCAGACGCACCCGGAGGACGCCCGCGCTGAAGGTCCGCCACAGCGCCATGCCGGTTTCGCCGGGATGTTCGGTGACGGCGACGCGGCTCCAGTCGGTGACGGTGAAGGGCAGAGTCGGCAGCTTCATGGGTCAGCGTCCTTGAAGAGGGAGGGCCAGACAAGAAAAAGGCCCGCCGGTTGGGCGGGCCTTCGCAAAACACGGCGAGGATCAGGACGCGCGCTTGGCCGCAATCGCCTGTTCAATCGCCGCGATGGCTGCCGGAGCGAGCGCCACGTCCGGGCCGCCAGCCTGCGCCATGTCCGGGCGACCGCCGCCGCCCTTGCCGCCCAGCGCTTCAGCGGCGACGCGGACCAGATCGACCGCGCTCAACGACGTGGTCAGATCGTCGGTGACGCCAATGACGATGGAGGCCTTGCCTTCGTTTCCGGCGATCAGCACGACGACGCCGGAACCGATCTGCGCCTTCAGCGCGTCGGCCATCGGCTTCAGATCCTTGGCGGGTAGACCATCCAGGACGCGGGCGGCGAATTTCACCCCCGCCACGTCCTTCGCCTCGCCAGCCCCATCGGCCTTCGCCCCGCCGCCCGCTGAGCCGCTGAGCGCGACTTGGCGGCGCAGATCGGTCAATTCACGTTCCATTTTGCGGCGTTCATCGACCAACACGGCGACACGGGCCGGAACCTCGTCGGGCTTCACCTTCAAGGTGGAGGCCGCTTCCGTCAGCCAATGGTCGCGTTCGGTCAGCCACGCCTTGGCTCCGGCCCCGGTCAGAGCCTCGATGCGGCGGACGCCAGCGGCGACCGCGCCTTCCGACACGATCTTGAAAACGCCGATGTCGCCGGTGCGCCGCACATGAGTGCCGCCGCACAGCTCGATGGAGTAAGCGCGGTCGGCGGAGCCATGGGCGCCGCCCATCGACACCACGCGAACCTCGTCGCCGTATTTCTCGCCAAACAACGCCATGGCGCCGTCCGCCCGCGCCTCGTCCGGGGACATCAGGCGGGTGATGACGTCGCTGTTGCCCAGAATGCGCCGGTTGACCTCATCCTCGACCGCCGCGATGTCCTCGGCGGTCAGGCTGACCGGCTGGCTGATGTCGAAGCGCAGACGCTCCGGCGCGACCAACGAGCCTTTTTGCGTGACGTGATCGCCCAAACGGTTGCGCAACGCCTCGTGCAGCAAATGAGTGGCCGAGTGGTTGGCGCGGATCGCCGACCGGCGGGCGCTGTCCACCCGCAACTCCACCACGTCGCCGACCTTCAGGCTTCCCTTGGTCACGGCGCCGACATGCGCCCATACCGCGCCCAGCTTCTTCTGGGTGTCCGACACGGTGAATTCGGCGCCGTTGGCGCTGAAGATCACGCCGGTGTCGCCCGCCTGACCACCCGATTCGCCGTAGAAGGGCGTCTGGTTGACGACGACGAGGATCTCCTCGCCCGCCGCCGCGCTCTCGACGCGGGCGTCGCCCTTGATGAGCGCCGTCACCTTGCCTTCGGCCACTTCAGTGTCGTAGCCGAAGAATTCCGTTGCGCCGAGTTCGTCCTTGACCTCGTACCACAGCTTTTCGGTGCCGACCTCGCCCGACCCGGCCCAGGATTCGCGCGCCTTGCGGCGCTGTTCATCCATCGACGCCTTGAACCCGGCCTCGTCCACCGCGCGGCCTTGGCTGCGCAGAACGTCCTGCGTCAGATCCAACGGAAAGCCGTAGGTGTCATAAAGCTTGAAGGCGACCTCGCCCGCCAGAGGCTGGCTTTCGCCCAGACGGCCAACCTCGTCCTCCAACAGGCGCAGGCCACGGTCGAGGGTCTGCTTGAAGCGGGTTTCCTCCAGCTTCAGCGTCTCGACGATCAGCGCGCGGGCGCGGATCAATTCGGGGTAGGCGTCGCCCATCTGCTGAACCAGCGCCGAAACCAAACGGTGCATCAGCGGTTCGACCGCGCCGATCATGTGGGCGTGGCGCATGGCGCGGCGCATGATGCGGCGCAGCACATAGCCCCGCCCCTCGTTCGACGGCAACACGCCGTCGGCGATCAGGAAGGAGGAGGAGCGCAGATGGTCGGCGATGACCCGGTGCGACACGGCGTGCGCGCCGTCCGGCGAGGTCTTGGTCGCGTCGGCGGACGCGACGATCAGCGCCCGCATCAGATCGATGTCGTAATTGTCGTGCTGGCCTTGCAGCACGGCGGCCAAGCGCTCCAACCCCATGCCGGTGTCGATGGACGGCTTGGGCAGCGCCACCAGATTGTCGGGACCAAGCTGTTCATACTGCATGAACACGAGATTCCAGATCTCGATGAAGCGGTCGCCGTCCTGCTCCGGGCTGCCCGGCGGGCCACCCGCGACCGACGGGCCATGATCGAAGAAGATCTCCGAACACGGGCCGCAGGGGCCGGTGTCGCCCATGCGCCAGAAATTGTCATCGGTCGGAATGCGGATGATGCGGTCGTCGGACAGACCGGCGACCTTGCGCCAGATCGCCGCCGCGTCCTCGTCGCTGCTGTGGACCGTCACCAGCAGCTTGTCGGCGGGCAGACCAAATTCCTTGGTGACGAGATTCCAGGCAAACGCGATGGCGTCGTCCTTGAAGTAGTCGCCGAAGGAAAAATTCCCCAACATCTCGAAGAATGTGTGGTGGCGCGCCGTGTAGCCGACATTGTCCAGGTCGTTGTGCTTGCCGCCCGCGCGCACGCATTTCTGCGAGGTCGTCGCCCGCTTGTACGACCGCTGCTCCGCCCCAGTGAAGACGTTCTTGAACTGGACCATGCCCGCGTTGGTGAACATCAGCGTCGGGTCGTTGCGCGGCACAAGCGGCGACGAGTCTACGATCTGGTGGCCCTGCTTGGCGAAATAATCCAGGAACGTGCGGCGGATGTCGTTGGCGGTCTGCATAGGACGGTCGTGGCTCCGAATAGGCGAGGCGGCCAGTTTTCAGCCGGACCCTGCTTTTAGCGTGAGTTTGACCACCTGTCCACACAACGCCATCCGGCGCGCAAGAATCGGCCCCTTTCCAAAAAAGGCGGAAAGTGGGAACTCGTTGTTATTCAGCCTCTGCGGCGGCGCGCTTCTTTTCCATTTGGCGTCCGATGAGAATGGAGATCTCATAGAGCGCCAGCAGGGGAATGGCCAAGCTGACTTGGCTGATGATGTCCGGCGGCGTCAGCACAGCCGCGACGACGAACGCGAAAACGATGGCGTAACGGCGCTTGGACGCCAGCATCTCCGTCGTCACCAGACCGGCGCGGATCAGCAACGTCAGCAAGACCGGCAATTGGAAGGCGATGCCGAAGGCGAAGATCAGCGACATCACCAGATGCAGATATTCGCCGACGCGCGCCTCGAACTCGATGGGCAGAGCCGGAGCGTCTCCGCCGGGATGGAACTCAAACCCGAGGAAGAAGCGCCAAGCCATCGGGAAGATAAGATAATAGACCATCGACGCGCCCAGCAGGAACAGAACCGGCGTGGCGGCGAGGAAGGGCAGGAAGGCCCGACGCTCATGCTTGTAAAGGCCCGGCGCGATGAACATCCAGATCTGGCTGGCGACGATGGGGAAGGAGATGAAGCAGCCCGCCCAGAAGGCCACCTTCACATAGGTGAAGAAGGCCTCGGTCAAGCCGGTGTAGATCATCCGTCGCCCCTGCCCGGCTAGAATGTCGGCCAAGGGTTGAACCAGGAAATTGTAAATTTTGTCCGACACCGCGTAGCACAGCAAAAACGCGATCAAGATCGCGGCAATCGCGTACATCAGCCGGTTGCGCAGCTCGATCAAATGATCGATCAGCGGCATCTTGCTTTCTTCAATCTCGTCCTGGGTGTCGCCGCTCATGGCCGTGTCACGCCTGCTTGTCCGTCGGGTGGGGGATGACTGGCGCGGTCGTTGGGGCGACGACCGGGGCCGGTTGCGGTTGCTCGTCCGTCGTCGGCGCGGTCGCCACAGCCAACGGGGCGGCGACCGCCGGTTCCGGTTCGCTCTCCGCCGGGCTGCCCGCATGTCCGGTCAGGCCGACGTCGAACGCCTTGGAAACCTCGCCCTGCGGGTCGATGGTGTCTTCCATCATCTTCTTGATGTTCATGTCGCGGGTTTTCAGGGCTTCCTTGCGAAGCTCGTCCAACTCGGTCTCGCGCATCATGTCGTCGATGTGGGTCTGGAACTCGCGCGCCACGACGCGCGCCTTCCGCACCCATTTTCCAAGGGCGTAAATCGCCTTTGGCAGATCCTTCGGGCCGATGACCACCAGGGCCACGACCGCGATCAGCATCAGTTCCGACCAGGCAATATCAAACATGGCATTCCGGCAATTGCGAAACGGAAGGGTCGGGAGACGCCGAGGGCGCCGCCCTTAACCGCGCGCCGCTTCGTCCTTTTTGGCCGCGAGATCGGCGCTGTTGGCCGACTGGTTCGGGATGACCTTGGCGGTCGCCGCAGGATCGGCCTCATCCTCGTCCTTCAGACCGGCCTTGAAGGACTTCACGCCCTTGGCCAGATCGCCCATCACCTTGGGCAGCTTCCCGGCGCCGAACAGCAGCAGCACGATGAGAAGAACGATGACCCAATGCCAGATGCTGGAAAAACCCATGACTCGTGCATCCCAAATGAAAGCCCCTGAGACGGGACGGCACTATGGCAGAAAGGGGGTGGGGTCGCAACGCCCGCCCCGCCCGGCTTAACCTTTGTTCACAAAGCGTTCATCAAGCCGCCAAGCACGCTCAATCCTCGTCCGAATCCGCCGGGGAAACCAGGGCATCTTCGCCCGCTCCGCCCAAGCCCAACAACACTGGGCGGGAATCCAGCAGACCAGCGGCGCGCAGATCCTCGACGCTTGGCAAATCGCGCAGGCTTTCCAGCCCGAAGTGATCGAGGAAATGGTCGGTGGTGATCCAGGTCAACGGGCGGCCCGGCGTTTCCCGGCGACGGCCCGGACGGATCCAGCCATGCTCCATCAGGATGTCCAGCGTCCCCTTGCTCGTGACCACGCCCCGGATCGCCTCGATCTCGGCGCGCGTCACCGGCTGGTGATAGGCGATGATCGCCAGCGTTTCGATGGCGGCGCGGGAGAGTTTTTTGGAAACCTCCTCCTCCTGCCGCAGGATCGGGGCCAGATCGGCGGCGGTGCGAAAGGCCCAACCGGCTCCGGTGCGCACCAAATTGATTCCGCGCGGCGCGTAATGCGCGCGCAAAGAATCCAGCAGCGCGCCAACCTCCGGGCCGATCCGCGTCGCCAACGTCTCTTCGTCCAGCGGATCGGCGGAGGCGAACAGCAGCGCTTCGAGCAGCCGCAGCTTGCCCATGCGGGCCTCTTCCGCGTTGGTGACTTCCTTAATCATCCGATGCCTGTGTCGTCAGTCGTCGCCATCGCGCGCGGCGCGGCGGAGGTAAAGGGGGGCGAAGGCGCCGTCCTGGCGCAACTCAAGCTGTCCAGCCTTCGCCAATTCCAGCGTCGCCGCGAAATGCGCCGCCATCGCGGAGCGGGTCAGCAACGCTCCTCCCGCCTCGCCAGGAAGGAAGCTGGCCAACGTCGCCCAATCGGGCATGTGGCCGAGCAGATCGGACAGGCGGCGGACGGCGTCCTCCAGCGAATAAAGACGAACCGGCGTGATGCGCAGAACGCCGCCATCCTGGCGTTTGCGGTGATCGCCATAGGCGCGCAGCAAATCGTAAAGCGTGACTTCGTAGACCGACTTGCGCCGGATGTCTATGTCCTCCGGCGCGCCACGGGAAAAGACGTCCTGGCCCAGACGCGGGCGGGCGAACAAGGCCTGAGCCACGCTTTTCATCGCCTCCAACCGCTGGAGCTGGAAGGCGAGCGCGGCGGCCATCTCCTCGCCGGAAGGTTCGTCATCCTCTTGCGCCGGGATCAACAGGCGTGATTTCAGATAGGCCAGCCACGCCGCCATCACCAAATAATCGGCGGCCAGTTCCAACCGAACCTTGCGCGCCTCGGCGACGAAGGCGAGATATTGATCGGCCAGTTGCAGAATGGAGATCCGGGTCAGATCGACCTTTTGCTCGCGCCCTAGGACCAACAAAAGATCGAGCGGCCCCTCGAACCCGTCGAGCACCAGCATCAATTGGTCGGGCGCCGCGACCGGCTCCGACGGGCTTCCGAACAAATCCTCGGTCATGGCCCTGCCCTAACCGTTTCCGGTCAAGATCTGAATCAACTCAATCACCGCGTCAACCGGCGGCCCCATCAGCCAGGTCATGACGTTCAGATCGACGCCGATTTGCCGCCCCAACATTGGCAGAAGGAAAAAGGCGGCGAGCAGGATCGGCATGCCGAACCGCTCCAACCGCGCTAACGGAAAGGCCAGAACGTCGGGCAGGATTCCGACGGCGACGCGTCCGCCATCGAGCGGCGGCAAAGGGATAAGGTTGAAGACCATCAGGATCACGTTGACGAGGATCGACACCTCCGCCGCCGCGCGCAACCAATGCTCGATGATCCCGTGCTCCGGGTTGACCATTCCCCACAGGATGGCGGACAACAGCGCCAGCACGAAGTTGGTCCCCGGACCGGCCAAGGCCACCCACACCATGTCACGGCGGGGATGGTTGAGCCGTCCGAAATTCACCGGCACCGGCTTGGCCCAACCAAAGACGAATCCGGTCGTGAAATACATCACAGCAGGCAGCAGAACCGTGCCGAACGGGTCGATGTGGCGCAACGGGTTGAACGTGACGCGGCCCAAGCGATAGGCGGTGTCGTCTCCCAACCGCCAGGCGACAAAGCCGTGCGCCGCTTCGTGCAGCGTGATCGCCAGGATGGCCGGAAGGGCCACCGCCGTCACGCGGAAGATCCATTCCTCCATCGCCCGCTCTCCTATTTCTTAAATTTGTCTCTAAGGATTGCCTTATTGCGCATTGATTCAATGAAGCAATTCAACAAGGCGATCCGTCAGTTTGGCCACGTCGGCGGGTTTGGGAACGCCGCGCATCGCTTGCGCCCGCGCCCAGCGTTGGGCCGCCGCGTAGCTCATTGGTGGAACAACCTCAGCCACCGCCTGCATCTCATCCAGGACGCCGTTGCAGTGAAGCACGATGTCGTTGCCCGCCGCCAGCACCGCTTTGGCCCGCGTCCGGACGTCGCCCGCCAGGGCGTTCATCGACAAATCATCGGCGAACAAGAGACCGTCAAAACCGATGGCCGGGCCACGCACCACGTCGCGCATGACAATAGCCGAGGTGCTGGCCGGAGCCGTCGGGTCAATAGCCTTCAACACGACGTGGGCGACCATCGCCAACGGCAGATCGGCCAAGGCGCGGAAGGGCGCGAAATCGGTGGCTTCCAGCGCCGCGCGTGGGGCGTCGACCACCGGCAACTCGGCGTGGCTGTCGGCGAAGGCCCGGCCATGACCGGGAATGTGTTTGATGACCGGCAGAACGCCGCCAGCCAGCAGACCGTCGGCGGTCGCCCGCGCCAGATCCGCCACCAGTTCTGGATCGCGGCCAAAGGCGCGGTCGCCGATGATGTCGTGGGCGCCATCAACCGGCACGTCGCACACGGGCGCGCAATCCACCGTCACGCCAACCTCGGTCAGCATGTGGGCAAGGAGACGTCCGTTGATCCAAGCCGCCTCGCGCCCGGCGGCGCGGTCGCGCAGGGCCAAGGAGCCAATCACCCCCATCGGCGGGTGAGCGGGCCAGTGCGGCGGGCGCATGCGCGCGACGCGCCCGCCCTCCTGGTCGATCAAGACCGGCGCGTCGGGGCGTCCGACGCTGGCGCGCAGATCACGAACCAATGCGGCCACCTGCGCGGGCGTGTCGCAATTCCGCCGGAACAGGATGAAGCCAAGCGGATCGGCGTCGGTGAAGAAAATCGCCTCGGCAGGATCAAGGACCGTACCCGCGCAGCCGAACACCACCGCGCGCGGGCGGTCGGTCTTGGCGGGAGACGTCTTCGCCGACGAGGGCGTGACGGGCTTAAGGACGGACAACCACACACCCCACATTTTGGGCGCGCAACTGGGCGCAAATGGATTTGGCCCGCGTCTCGTCGGCGCCATTGCCTTGGACGCGGTAGAATGTGCCCTTTTCCGCCAAATCAACCTTGGCGACCTGGAAGGACAAGCCGCTCAACACACCCGGGTGACGACCGACGATGCGTTTCCACTCCGCCGCCGCTTCCGTCTCGCTGCGCACGGAGGCCAGTTGAATTCGCCAGTTTCCCGAACCGCCGGTGATGGCGGTGGAGGTCGGTTTGGCTGGTTGGACGGCTGTTGACGGGGTGGTCGCGGTTTGCGGCGGGGGAGTCTGGGGCAGCGGTTTGGCCGTGACGCTCGGTGGCGACACGACCGGCGCGGGAGCGGGCTTGACCGTCACCGATGACGTCGGCGCCGATCTTGGCGCAACGGGCGGCGGAAGCGCTGCGGTTTGCTGGGCTGCGGCCGCCTGTGGTTTGGCCGGTGTCTGCGTGGTCGGGGTTTTCGTCGCGGCGGCGTTGGGCTTCGTCGCCGCCGTGGTGGTGAACGTTGACGGAGCGGCGGCGATCACCGGCGCGGGCGTCGGCTCCAGCGAATCCCGAGGCACGGTTGCGGTTGAACCCGGCGGGGGCGGCGGCAATTGACCGATCACCGGCGCGGCGGGCATCGGCGGCGGCGCCGGCATTTGCGGAGTCACCACAGGGCGTGGCAAGGGCGCCTCGGGCGGGGGCAACAACCGTTCGATGTTGGGGCGGTTGCCGCGCTCGTGCAGCCGCTCATAGACCAGCTTGTCCTGGTGCGGCACGTCCATGCCGCCCGGCTGCTCGGGCCGGGACTTGGAAGGCGACGGATCGGCGGTCAGGAGCGGCGGACCATCCCCCGAGATCCGGTCCCCGCCGCGATAGCTGACCAGAATGGTCCCGGCGAAGGCGACGATGCCGACCACGGCGAAACCCAGCCCCAACAGGCCGCGTTTGCCCTGCCCCGACCCACCCAACGACCCACCCCCCGGCGATGGCGGCGACGCGCCATAAGGGGGCGCGGCGTAGGATCCGTCGCCCAGTCCGTTACCCGTCTGATTCATGAACGCAGTTCCTCCGCCGGTTCCACGCCCATCACCTTCAGGCCCGAGGCGATCACGGTGGAGACCGCCGAGAGGAGAGCCAGACGGGCGACCGTCACCTCCTCATCCCCCTCGATCAGGAAGCGCAACGACGTGTCGTCGCGGCCCCGGTTCCACAGGGCGTGGAAGTCGCTGGCCAGATCGTAAAGATAGAAGGCGACACGGTGCGGCTCATGGGCGTCCGCCGCCGATTCCACCAGACGCGGCCACGTCGCCATCCGCTTGGCGAGCGCCATTTCCTCCTCGGCGTCGAGCCGGTTGAGGTTGGCGGCGGCGGCGAGCGACGCCGGGGTTTGATCGACGTGCGGCAGCGCCGTCGCCGCGTGGCGCAGGACCGAGCGGCAGCGGGCGTGCGCGTATTGCACGTAGAACACCGGGTTGTCCTTCGACTGCTCCGTCACCTTGGCGAAATCGAAGTCCAGCGTCTGGTCGTTGCGGCGGGTCAGCATGATGAAGCGGACGACGTCCTTGCCGACCTGCTCGATCACGTCGCGTAATGTCACGAAGGTGCCCGCCCGTTTGGACATTTTGACCGGCTGGCCGTTTTGCATCAGGTGGACAAGCTGGCACAGCTTGACGTCCAGCGACGCCTTGCCCTCGGTCACGGCGGTTGTGGCCGACTGCATGCGCTTGACGTAACCGCCATGGTCGGCGCCCCAGACGTCGATCAGGCTGGCGAAGCCTCGGCGATATTTATCAAAGTGATAGGCGATGTCGTTCGAGAAGTAGGTGAAGGAGCCGTCCGACTTTTTCAGCGGTCGGTCCACGTCGTCGCCAAAGTCGGTGGACTTGAACAGGGTCTGCGGGCGCGGTTCCCAATCGTCGGGCTTCTTGCCCTTCGGCGGCTCCAGCACGCCGGTGTAGATCAGGCCGCGCTGTTCCAGCGTGGTCAACGCCGTGTCCACCGCTCCGGCGTTCACCAGCGCGCGTTCGCTGCTGTACACATCCATGGTGACGCCGAGGACGCCCAGATCCTCCTTGATCCATTCCAGGATCATGGCGATGGCGAAGTCGCGGCAGGCGGGCAGCCATTCCGACTCGTCCTTGCCCTTCCAGGCCGCGCCGTCGCGCTTGGCCAGAGCCTCGCCCACCTCTTTGAGATATTCGCCGGGGTAAAGACCGGCGGGGATTTCGCCAATGTCGTCGCCCAACGCCTCGCAATAGCGCAGATAGGTGGAGCGCCCCAGCACATCGACCTGGGCGCCCGCGTCGTTGATGTAATATTCGCGGCTGACCGCGTAACCGGCCTTTTCCAGCAACGCCGCCAGGGCGTCGCCGAACACCGCGCCGCGCCCATGCGCCGCGTGCAACGGGCCGGTGGGGTTCGCCGAGACATACTCGACGTTCACCGGCGCGCCCTTGCCCATCGCGCTGTCGCCATAGGCGACGCCAGCGGTCAGCACGTCGCGGACACGGTCGCGCCAGACCTCCGCCGTCAGGCGCAGATTGACGAAGCCCGGCCCGGCGATCTCGACCGAGGCCACATCGGGCCGCGTCTTCAGCTTGGCCACCAGCAAGTCGGCGAGCGCGCGCGGGGCCATCTTGGCGGGCTTCGCCAGGATCATCGCCGCGTTGGTCGACAGGTCGCCATGGGCCGCTTCGCGCGGCGGCTCGACCGTCAGACGGCTGCTGTCCAACCCCGCCGGGATCGAACCCTCGGCGGCCAGTTCTTCCAGCAGTTTGCGAATATCGGTCTCGAAAGCCTTGAAAATATTCATCGTCTTAGGTCTTGGCATCCATGTCGAAAAGACGGCCGTACTCGGCCAGCGCAAAGCGGTCGGTCATGCCCGCGATGTAATCGGCGACGTGGCGCGCCCGCACCACCGCGTCGGCGTCGCCGCCCTGCGTGGTGATGTCGCGCTGCCATTCGGTCGGCAAGGTGTTGGGTTCGGCCATGAACAGCTCGAACAGGGCGCGCACCACGCGCTTGCACTTGCTCATCTCCCGGTTCACCCGGAAATGGCGGTACATGCGCTGGCGCAGGAAGGCGCGGACGGGGCCGTGCGCCTCCCACATCGCCGGAGAAAAGCTGACCATCGGCAGGGGCAGCGCGCGCAACTCCACCGCGCTGCCCGGCTTGTGTTCGGCCAGACGGCGGCGGGTTTCCGCCAGCAGGTCGCTGACCATCACGTTAATCATCCGCCGCACCGTCTCATGAATCAGGCGGGAGCGTTCCAGATCGGGGTATTTTTCCAGAACCTGACGGATCACCGGCCCAACCAGCGGCAATTCCGCCACCTCCTCGACTGTGAACAGACCGGCGCGCAGGCCGTCGTCGATGTCGTGGTTGTTGTAGGCGATGTCGTCGGCCAGGGCGGCGACCTGCGCCTCCGCTCCCGGATTGGTGTGAAGCTCCAGATCCCAGACGTCGCGGAAGGCGGCGATGGTGGTCGGCAGGGCCGCGCCCGTTTTGGTCGGCAACAACGGTCCGTTGTGCTTGACCACCCCCTCCAGCGTTTCCCAGGTCAGATTCAACCCGTCAAACTCGGCGTAGCGGCGCTCCAACCGGGTCAGGATGCGCAGGGTCTGGTCGTTGTGGGCGAAGCCGCCATAGGGCGCCATGCAGGCGTTCAGCGCGTCCTCACCCGCATGGCCGAAGGGCGTGTGGCCAAGATCATGGGCCAGCGCCACCGCCTCGGCCAAATCCTCGTTCAGACCCAGCGTGCGGCTGATCGACCGGGCGATCTGCGCGACCTCCAGGCTGTGGGTCAGCCGGGTCCGATAATAATCGCCCTCGTGATAGACGAAGACCTGCGTCTTGTATTTCAGCTTGCGGAAGCCGCCAGAATGCACAATGCGGTCGCGGTCGCGCTGGAAGCACGAGCGCGTCGGGCTTTCCGGCTCCGCCACCAGACGCCCGCGCGTGTCCGCCGGGTCGCAAGCGTAAGGAGCCAGCCGTTCCTGGGTGAAATCCGCCTTCATGGGGCGGACACTACCCATGGGGAACCGCCCGCGCAACGGCGAAGGCGTGCTATGCCATGGCGGAACTTTGACGCGGAAGCCTTTCCACCCTACATTCGTCTCAACTGCTTCCCGCACCGCACCAGAGGCGACCGCCATGCCCGACACCGCGATTCCCGCCGACCGCGCCCCGACCGAGGGGGCCACCGCCGCGACCGACCGCGTGCTGACCGTCAGCGAAAGCGCCGCCAAGCGCGTCGCCTTTCTGATCGCGCAGGAAGGCAATCCAGCGCTGATGCTGCGCCTGACCGTGTCGGGCGGCGGCTGCTCCGGCTTCCAGTACGGCTTCGGCTTTGACGATTCCGTCAACGACGATGATTTCGTGTTCGAGCGGGACGGAACCAAGGTCGTCACCGATGATTCCTCGCTCGACCTGCTGGCCGGGGCGACGTTGGATTACGTCGAGGATCTGATGGGCGCCGCCTTCCAGATCAAGAACCCGAACGCCACCGCCTCTTGCGGCTGCGGCAATTCCTTCGCCGCCTGAAAACGGATCCGTTTCGTGAAAATCGCCACCTGGAACGTCAATTCCGCCAAAGCCCGTCTGCCGCTCATCACCGATTGGTTGCGTCTGACGTCGCCCGACGTCGTTCTCTTCCAGGAAATCAAATGCGAGACCGCCGCCTTTCCCGGCGCGGCCTTTGAGGAGCTTGGCTATCATGTCGCCGTGGTCGGCCAGAAGGCCTACAACGGCGTCGCCCTGCTGTCCAAGACCCCCGCCGAGGACGTTCTGACCCGCCTGCCCGGCGAGCCGGAGGACGAACAGGCCCGCTACATCGAGGCGACGGTGGCGGGCGTCCGCATCGCCTCGCTCTATCTTCCCAACGGCAACCCGATTCCGGGTGAAAAATTCGCCTACAAGCTGCGCTGGATGGATCGGCTTTACGCCCACGCCCGCGATCTGCTGGCCCGTGAGATTCCCTTTGTGCTGGGCGGCGACTACAACGTGATTCCACAGGACCGCGATGTCTATTCCCCCGCCGATTTCGCGAACGACGCCTTGGCCCAACCGGAAACGCGGGCCAAGTTCCGCGCTCTGCTCAACCTCGGCCTCACCGAAGCTTATCGGGCGCTGCACGACGACGACCGCGCCTACAGCTTCTGGGATTATCAGGCGGGCTGCTGGCCGCGCGACAAGGGCTTGCGCATCGACCATTTTCTGTTGTCGCCGCAAGCCGCCGACCGGCTGGCCGACTGCGTCATCGACCGTGGCCCGCGCGGCGGCGAGAAGGCGTCCGACCACACCCCGGTCATTCTGGAACTGCGGGACGCCTGACCGTGTTTTTCACTGACCATTGAAAAGTATTTTGTTAAAAGTTTCGCGGTTAGTGTAGCCAATTCGGGATAGGCCATCCGCCGCCCGACAGACCCAGGGAGGATCAGGGCGGGATGGTGTGGGGGCGCAGCTACAGCCGCGAAGAGGTTCGCGAACTTCTCTCAGCCATCGAACGCCAAGCCATCGACGCCGCGCGTCTGGCCGAAAAGGCGCAGCGCGACATCGGCGACGACCGTTTCGCCTCCTTCCTCGACTTCCGCAAGAAGGTGGAGGAGATCCGCGCGCTGTTCGCCCTGACCGAGGATCGTTTGCAGGGCGTGGACGACGGCAAGTTGTCCGACCTGCGCAACGAGTTTGAGCGCATGGATTTGCTGCTGATGGGCATGCTGGCGAAAGCGACGCGCAGCTATTTCGCCACCATGCGCGACGACCAGGTTCTCCCCATCGGCGCCCGCGAGCTGTTCGAGCCGGAATTGAAGGCCATCGACCAGACCCGGCAACGCCTGTCCCATCCACGCTACGAGGGCCGCGTGTCCCCCGATGTTCTGGAGGATTTGGAGGCGACAGCCGTGATGATCCGCAAGACGATCACCCGCGCGCCCAGCCTGCCCGACTTCTCAGACAGCCCCTCGGCTCCGCGCGCGGTCAAACGGTTGCGCACTTTGGGCCGCCCGATCCGCAACGGATGATGCCCTTTGCGTTGTGATTGCGCGAGCAAAGCTTGACCCCAGCTTAGACATTCGCTAATCCGATCTTCCGCGCAGAATGTCGCGCGCGCTGGATGGGTGGCCGAGTGGTTTAAGGCAGCGGTCTTGAAAACCGCCGTAGGTGTGAGCCTACCGTGGGTTCGAATCCCACCCCATCCGCCAGAAATTCAACAGGACAAGTTGCTTATAGAATTTCCCCGTACAGAGCGGGGACGCTGGCGTGCGCTGATCGTTCCCCAGAATAAAAAGGGGCCGCGCATTTTCTTGCGCGGCCCCTTTTGACGAATTGTTGGCTTAACCGATCAGAACGGAATCTCGTCGTCCAGATCGTCATGACGGGGCGGAGGCGCGGAACCGCCGCTGCGCGTGCCGCCGGTTGAACCGCCAGCGCCATAGCCGCCGCCACGGGATTCGCCACGCGGCTCATAACCGCCGCCGTAGCTTCCGCCGCCTTCCTCGCGGGCGCCGCCTGTGAAGTCAATTTCGGCCACACGCACCGACAAGCCAGCGCCACGGGAGCCGTCGCGCTTGTCGAATTCGCGCAAGGTCACTTCGCCGGAAATGACGACCTGCTTGCCTTTGGTCAGATGCGGGGCGAGAGATTCGGCCCGGCGGCCCCAAATGGAGCAATCGACCCACTGAGTCGTCTTGCGCTCGCCAAAGCCAACGTCGTTGGCGACGCGGAATCCCAAGACTTTTTCACCGCTCTGGGTTGTGCGCAACTCGCCGTCGGCGCCCAAGCGTCCCGTAAACGTCCAAACATTCATCGCTCGATACTCCTTCAGCGCGCATGTCCCAAGATCCCCATCAGCGCGGCAAACCCTCGCCAATCCACGTTGGGATTCTGGAATTCCCGATCAACCAAGCCGACGCGTCCAACGCGCGGCCATGACCCAATTTCCGGCGCAACGAAGCACGCGGGCGTGGCTGTGGTCAACCCGTCATCGCAGCGGCGCATCGGAACACTTCACGAACATGTGTAGCAGAGAGGTATGGTGTTTGGAAACCGATTCCAACGCCGACGCGGGCGCTGCGACACCTATCCGTCAGCGCAGTCGGCGGGCGGCCAGATCCAAAACGATTTTCAGTTGGGCCGCCGAAAAAGGTTTGTGCACCACTCCTAACGGATAGGTTTCCGTGATGCGCTCCATCACGCCATGATCGGCGTAGCCGGATAGGAAAATCGAACGAATCCCACAATCATTGCGCAGACGTTTGGCAACCGCGATGCCATCTCCACCACCCAGCCGGACGTCTATGAAGGCGACGTCCGGTCGTTCCTGCCGAACCATGGCCATCGCCTCAGTCTCACTGCTGGCCGTCCCGCAAAGCCGGTGGCCAAGCTTGCCAACCGCCGCGCCAACCGCCGCCGCCGCCGTCGCCTCATCCTCAACCAAAAGGACGGACAAAGATCGGCTGGGCAACGAGGGGCGCAAGAATCGGCATAGTCCTGTTTGCGCGTCCGTCTTCAGCATGATGGCCGCCTTCAGAATGCCCGCTTCGCATTTTGGTAAATTTTCATTTACCAACAGCGGAGTTGTACCCGGCGCATAAAAGAACGGCAAGCTCTCAGAATCGAGGCGGCAACGTTTCGCGTCAAGGCGGGGATCTTTGGCAACAGTTGCAAAAATCGGATCAGCGCCCAGCCCGTCCAAGCCAATCAATGCCGCCGGGGGAAGGTCCGGCAGAGCCGCCTCCACGCGTCGTGGCGGCCCGAGACGGGGGCGGCGGGAGTGGACTTTCTGAAGTCAACCAAGACGCCGACATCGACGGTGCGGAAGCCTGTCGCGTCTCGCCCTGCGGGATCGGATCCAATGGGGGAACGTCGCGTGGTCGAGGAGGCGAAGCGGGAGGCGCCGAGGGCGCCATTATGACGGGCGATGGCGGCGGATCGGAGCGTGGCGGCGGTTCATCAACCTCACGAGGTGATGAGAGAACCGCAGTGGTCTGGTGTGACGGCCTCCCCCCACGCAGCGAGTCGGTCACTCCCTGCCAGGATGGACGGTCCTCGTCACCAACGGGCCCGGTTCGCGTGTCCAAACGGCGAACCTGCTCACGAACATCCAGCAAGGCGGCAACGGCGAATTGCAGCAATGGGGCCATCGCCGCCGCGTCGGCCATTTCCTCGGCGCTCAGCGCGGCGAAACGGTCGCGCACCTGCTCCACCACGTCTTCGACATGCCCACGCAGCGTGTCGGCGCCGTGCGACAGCCGTTCCAAATCTTCGCGCAGGGTTGAAATCTCAAGAGCCTGACGCAATTCGTGAAAGCCGATGCCGGGACTGGAAGCGCCCCCAGGCGCCGCGCCGGACTTCGATCCAGAGCGCCGGTTCTGTGAACCGATTGACCCAAAATCGTGAGGCATCCTTGCCAAACCCTGGAGTTTTTACCGACCGCGTTTCGCTGAAGACCAGCGGAACCGCCAAATCACCGACGGCGTCACCCGCCACCATCTGTTTAACGCCGTTCGCCCCGGTTGGAAACCGTTTGCGCGCTGTGGCCGCTTGTACTATTTTTTGGCCGCCGGGGGAACGGATTCCTTCTGGTCCATCGCTTTAGCGGCATCCCGCCAACACATCATCATTGCCGGAATACCCGAACGGTGTCGATTGATCGCACGGAACTTGAGCGGCTCCTTGCCGATCGCCCCACCGGCAGCCGCAGCGCCATGCAGGCGGTTCGGGAGAGTTACACCGACATTGGGCTGATGCGCGAGCGCGGCTTGTCCTGGTCGGAAATTTCCGACGTGCTCGCCAAATTGGGGGTTACAGCCCGCGCCAACCAGCCAATTTCCGCAGTGACCTTGCGGTCGGCCTTTTTCCTGGTTGGCAACGAAGGGCGTGGCGACAGCCTTGGCGATGGGGAAAGCGCGACGCCGGCGGAAACCCTGGCCGCAGTCCATCGGGCGGCGTTGGAAGCCGGTCGGCCCTCTCCTCCGTCTGCGGACGAAACCGCAGCAAGCGCCGCCGACGCCATGGCGGATGGCTTGCCGCTGGCGGAGTCCGTCGCCGACGAAGACGTCCCCCAAGACACCCCACTTCAGGCGGAGTCCGACGCTTCGTCGGTCATTGACCTGCCCCCCCCGGAATTGGATGCTCCTCCGGCATCTCTCCCGCCACAGCCGGAACCGGACGCCGCCGATCCGGCGCTTGTGGCCCCTCACACCGAAACGCCCACCCTGCCCGCCGCTCCTCCGGTGGAATCGCAAGGCGCACGCACACTCATGTCTCACGACGAAACAACAAACGTTTTTTGGAAAGGCGATCGCATGCTGGGCACGATCTTCGTCCTCAATGACCGTGGCGGCGTTGGCAAGACGCTGCTGTCCCATCACCTGATGGCGACCGCCATGCTGGAAGGCCTCCAATTGAAGGTCGTCGAGTACGAGGTGAACGAGCGTCTGGCGCGTCTGTTCGGCCCGGAAATGGTTGAACACCGCCGAATCTCGCAAGATTTCATGAACATGATGGGGTCCGGCGACGGATTCTACGAATTCTGGGACTTGATCGGTCCGGAGCTGCAACGCGGTGGCCGTCTCTATGATTTTGGCGGCAACATCTCGCAGTGGTTCTTCAATTGGGCCGAGGTGTCGGGTTTTGACTATTACGTCGGCGATGGCGAACGGTTGACCTTCATGGTTCCGGTCACGGTCGATCTGGCGTCCTTGTCCACCGGCATGGCGACGCTGGAACGGGTTGCCGCCATCGCCCCGAAGGCGAAGCGCGTTCTGGTCGAAAACGGCTTTTCCGGCCCGTTCAGCCAACTGGAAGACAGCCAGTACGCCCGCCGCAAGGCCGAAATGGTCGAGCGTGAGGGCGTTCACGTCATTTCGATGAACCCCTGTTCGGCCCCGGCCTGGGCGCGTCTGACCGGCCATCGGTTGGATCAGGTCGCCACCATGACCCGCGAGGATCTGGTCAAGCTGGGCATGACCCCGCCGGTCGCGTCCCGCTCGCTGATCGTCATTCACGAGTGGCTGCGCACCATGCGGCAATCCCTGTCGCCCTACCTGCACGACGCCTTGCGTCAGACGAGCGGCGTCGCCGTCAAGACTGGTCGCTGATCCGGTCATCCGTCCGCGCGGTGTTTCTTTGGTTCCTTGAATCGGAGAGACACCGCGATCGCTTGATCGGGAGGGACGCGGCGGTCAAGCCGCCGTTTTGGCGGGCGTGGACGAATACAGATCCGTCTTCACCGCCGCCACCGACTTCACCTGATACCCCGGTCGGGCGCTGAATCGTCGGTTGGCGCGTTCGGAGGCATCACGTTCCGATTCCGCCCAAACCAGATACTCCCGACCACGCGCCCATTCGACCGCCAGAGGATGCGCGGCGTCAATCTCGCCAATCTGCGGATTGACGACCGTCACCAGCCATTCCTTGTCATTGGGATTGCGGCGATCGGTCAGGATCAGGATTTGCGGGCGGCGTTTGGATTGCGCGGCGGCCAAACGGTTTTGAACCTCCGTCTGGTCCTTGCGCAGCTCCAAGGTTTCGCGCATCAGGGTTTCGATTTCTTCGTGAAGCTTTTCCTCGTCACGGTGCAGCCGCTTTATGGCGTGATCGAGCTTGTCGACGGTTCCCCGCGCGCTGCGCACCCGGTTGCGGGTTTGCGAAACCCGCGATTCGACGACCAGCAGAATGTTGCTGAGCCATGCGCCGATGGCGATGATCGCCAGGATGATGATGAAGTTCAGCATCATGATGAAGCGTCCGCCCTGGCAGGGTTCGCGGGCCGTTTCGGCACGTTCGACTTTCCGCCGCCGCCCCCCCGAAGAAACGTCTTTTCAAAACCAAGTTTGAACGGAAAGGCGACCTCCACCATCTGCTTGGCCTCGTCAAAGCTGGGGGCCCAGACTTCGGCGACGTTGGCGCAACGCCAAATCGGATTCACCTGCACCTTTTCACCCGCCGCGCGCGCTTCAGCCGACGCCTTGGCTTGGGAAAGCGTAGCGACGAACTTCATCAAACCGGATTGCGGATCGCCCACCTCATGGACGAACAAGGGCGGCTGGTCCGCCAACTCCTTGATCTGCTTTTCCGCCTTGCGAATGTCCGTTTCCAGCCGATGCTTGTCCGACGCCTGGGCGTTGCGGCGCTGGGTCAGGCTGTTGACCCGGTTGTGCAGTTCTTGGGATTCAGCGTGCAGAACGTAAATTTTGTTCTCAAGCTGATCCATGCCCGAACTTTTTTCCAGAACGTTCGGCAGAAAATCCTTCAGCATCATGGCTATGGGAATCGCAGCCAACATAATCACGACAATAGCGATTAAAAAAAGCGTCGTGTTCGACATGCGGTTGTTGCGTCCCCTCTCTTCGCTTCCTTTGTCCGAACCTGACCGTTTCTGAGCCACAGCGCGAGACGGGAAGAGAACCAGCGTCGCTGAACAATCGGGATTCGTCAATGCAACGTCATGGGAGGCGTCACGATTTCTGTTCAGCGCGCCGAAGGACTATTGAACGATCATGTCGACCACCCGACGAACCTCCTCGCGCACCGGCCCCGGACGACGGTCGTCGGCAAGCGTGGTGAACCAACGCTCTGGCGGATTCCGCCCGGCGGCGCGCGTCCAGCTCAGACCGCGCAGGATCGCTTCCGCGTCGGGAGTGGGCGGCGTCACGGGGTTGACGCCGTTCAACACCGCCCAAATCCCGGCCCAACACCGACCAACCGACCAGGGGTTGTAACCGCCGCCGCCGACCACCAGGGTTTTGGCGGCCAGGGGCAACAGCTCCGCCACCGCGTCCCACAAAGCCCGGTTGGACAATTCCAACCGGCTGAGCGGATCCTCGGCCAGCGCGTCGGCGCCCGTTTGGATCATCAAAACCTCGGGCGCGAAGGCGCGGCTCAAAGGCAGGACAGCCTCACGCATGACGTAGGCCATTTCGCTGTCGTTGAAGCCCGGCGGCATGGGCAGATTGCGGGCCATGCCGCCCGCCCGGTCTTCCGTCTTGCCGGTGTAGGGCCAGCGGCCATCCTCATGCACCGAGATGGTCAAAACCCGGTCGTCGTTGGCGAAGGCCTCCTCCACCCCGTCGCCATGGTGCGCGTCGAGATCGACGTAGAGCACCCGCTCCACCCCCTGGTCGAGCAATTCGAGGATCCCCAGAACCGGCGCGTTGAAATAGCAAAAGCCGCTGGCCCGTCCGGCCCGCGCGTGGTGGGTGCCGCCCGCCGGGGCGTAGACCACATCCGCCTCCCCCGCCAACAGCAGCCTTGCCGCCTGAAGCGTCGAACCGACGCTGGTCGCCGGACGCCGGTACATTTCGGCGAAGATCGGGTTTTCCATTTTCCCCAGATTGTAGCGGGCGCCGGTTTCCGCATCGACCCGCTGCTCCGCCTCCGCTCGTTGCAAAGCGGCGATGTAATCGGGGGTGTGGAAACGGGCGATTTCCGCGTCGCTGGCGACGTGGGTGTCGCGGTACACCGCGTCGGGCAACCAGCCCATGGCGCGGCTGAGGTCGATCACCGTGGAAATGCGCGGAATCGCCAGCGGGTGCTTCGCCCCATAGGTGGACCCCCGGTAAATCTCGCCGCCGATGAACAGAGGGGGTCGGGAATCAGGCATGACGTCATCCTTGCGTGTCGCGATGAGGTGGCGCAGGGACCGGGGTTGGTCAAGGGTCGCCGCTGTCGGAAAGCCGGGCCGAAGGCCACAGACGTTCCCAGTTCCCGCTGATCGGGATGACGGGCGCCGCCCAGCCGACGGTTGGGAATGGTCCAAGCCGGATGTTCCACAAAAAGGGCGCCGGGAAGGCTCTTGGACTGGGCGAATGGAACGTTTGAAACGCTGTGAACCATGGTCGCGCGCCCTGTTCACTTGTTTCACCGACGCCGCCACCGGCCCGCGCGGCGCGACGAGCCACAGCGCCGCCCCATCGGGGCATGTTCCACAAACAGGGCGCTGGGAAAGCTCTTGGGCTGGGTGAATGGAACGTTTGAAACGCTGTGAACCATCGTCGCGCGCCCTGTTCACCTGTTTCACCGACGCCGCCACCGGCCCGCGCGGCGCGACGAGCCGCAGCGCCGCCCCAACGGGAAAAGGGACGGCGGACGGATTGGCGGCGTGGCGCATGGCGGCGATTCCATGGGGAACAGGTCATAATTCCTAATTCAGCCCGCGAACGTCGGCAATCGCGCGCTGAAAATCCTAGGTTGGTCGCCCCGGGTCGAAAAGCCGGGGTGATCGCATTTGGCGATCATCGCCCTCTCCCGAAACGGGCTACGGCATTCACACATCTTCGGTTTAGGCAACTCATTGGAAGAAAAAGAA
>NZ_JBMDKF010000026.1:0-77304 GCF_057809575.1 Azospirillum sp. FG154
TCGAAACCCAACGTCAAACGGTGCAACCCGCACCGCCGCCTGCGCATCCCTTCTCGACTTCACGACCACAATGTCAAAGATCCATCCCCGATGGCGCACCTAAAGCTTTTCAATCGCCTAAGCGAATGATAAAGTCTCTCAGAGCTTTCTGATCGGAGAAGCGCGAAACCGAGCGGTTCGCGCTGGCAGGCAGTCTTTCTAGCTCTTTCGGCGGAGAGCGTCAAGCTCTTTTTTTCCGCCTGTTTTGCCGACGCATCGGCAAAACCATCACCAAAAAGCACCAACCTCCCCCAATCATCCAGGGGTCTCAACCACTTGCCGTCGCCCCGCAGGGCGCCGCCATCGGCTGAGGGACGGGTGTATACTCAGCCATATCGCCCTCGTCCAGCACAAAATAACCCGAACCAAATTTTTCATCGCGGCCACGGCGCGGCTTGCAGCCTCCCCCTGACCAGACCATACACAACAAAGCCCTGTTCCAACCACGCGCGTCCGATGCACGACACCACTCTTCTGCTCGATGTTCTGTTTCTGCTGCTGTCGGCCATCGTTGTGGTCCCCGTGTTCCAGGCGCTTCGCATTCCAGCGGTGCTGGGCTATCTCGTCGCTGGCATGGCGCTGGGACCACACACGCCTGGACCGGTCGTCGATTTGAAACTCCCCCAGGTTCTTTCGGAGTTTGGGGTCGTCTTCCTGCTCTTCGCCATTGGGCTGGAACTGCCCGTGTCGCGTTTGCGGGCGATGCGCCGCTACATCTTCGGATTGGGTTTGTTGCAGGTGGGGTTGACCAGCGCCGTTCTGGGAGGCGCCGCCTATCTGTTGGGGTTGTCGCCGGAAGCGTCCCTGGTGGTTGGCGGGATGCTGGCCTTTTCCTCGACCGCCACTGTGTTGAAGCTGTTGGTCGAACGCGGGGAAACCGTGGCGCGTTTTGGCCGAATCTCCGTCGCCGTGCTGATCTTTCAGGATTTGGCGGTGGTGCCGCTGCTGACCCTGCTGCCCTTGCTGGCCGACCCAAGCGCCAGCATTCCGCTCGCCCTGACGATTGCGACCGGCAAGGCCGTGCTGGCGATTGGGTTCATCATGCTGTTGGGCCGCTTCGTGGTGCGTCCGGCCTACCGCTTCATCGCCTCGGCGGGGAATCCCGAGCTGTTCACCGCGACCAACCTGTTTGTGGTGCTGGCGGTCGGCTGGTTGACCGCGCAGGCCGGAATGTCGATGGCGCTTGGCGCCTTTCTGGCTGGAATGTTGCTGGCGGACACCGCCTATCGCCACCAGGTCGAAGCCGACATTGAACCGTTTCGCGGGTTGCTGCTCGGTCTGTTTTTCATGACCGTCGGCATGACGCTGGATTTGCCCGCCATGGCGCGGGAGGCCGAGACCATCGCCACCCTGACCGGCGCGCTGCTGATCGGCAAAAGTCTGCTGCTGGTGCTGCTTTGCCGCTTGTCCGGGCTTGGGTTGGCGACGTCGATTCGCGTTGGTTTGATTCTGTCGCAGGGAAGCGAATTCGCCTTTGTGCTGATTGGCACGGCGACGTCGCTGTCGGTGCTGAACGCGTCCACCGGCCTGCTGTTGTCCTCGTCGGTGGCCCTCAGCATGGCGGTGACGCCGCTCATCGCCGCCATCGCCCACCGAATCGCACAGCGCATCGAGGCGCGAAACGGCGCGGAATCCTTCGGCATCGCCACCGGCGACGCCAGCCGTCATGTGCTGATCGCCGGGTATGGTCGGGTTGGCAAGGCCGTAGCCCGGTTGCTGACCGCCAACAACATTCCCTACGTCGCCCTGGATCTGGAACCAAGCCGCGTCGCCGCCGCGCGCGCGCAAGGATTGCCGGTGTTCTACGGCGACGCCAGCCACGCCAACGTCCTGCGCACCGCAGGAATCGACCGGGCAAGCGCCGCCGTCATCACGCTGAACCGCCCCGATCAGGCTCAACGCGCGGTCGAGGCCGTCCATCACGCAGCCCCAACCCTGCCGCTGATCGCCCGCGCTCACGATCTGACGCAGAGTCAGCACCTGACCGAAGCCGGAGCCAGCGCCGTGGTGCCTGAAGCGATGGAAGCCAGCCTGCAACTGGCCGGGCTGGTTCTGCTCAGCGCTGGGGTCGAGGCTGACCGGGTCGATGAAAGCCTGAGAACCCATCGGGCGGACGAATACGCCGCCCTGGCGGAGCGCCCGGTCGCGGAGGCGGACTGATCCGCCAACCCGCGCCAGACGCATGGCGAATCAACGCGTGAACACCCGGGCGCGGTCGATGTGAACCGAACAAGGATCGCCAAGCGCCATGCCGAGCGAGGTGAAACGCTCCCGGTCCATTTCCGCCTCCAGAAACAAGCCGCCAAGTTCAATTTCGACCCGCGCGTCGGGGCCGACCACATGGATGCCCGACACCCGCCCCGGTCCACCAACGGCGGGCGTCACACCCAAATCATGCGGGCGGACATAGGCGATGGCCGCCCCCCGCACGTCGCCGTCGGTCGGAATGGTCAAGGCCCCGTTGCCGATGTGGGCCAAACCACCCTCCACCATGCAATCAAAACGGTTCACCTGCCCCAGAAACTCATAGACGAAGGCCGAGGATGGATGGTCGTAGACCTCGGCGGGCGAGCCGATCTGTTCGATCCGCCCTTGGCTCATCACCACCACGCGGTCGGCAAGCTCCAACGCCTCCTCCTGGTCGTGAGTGACGAAGACCGAGGTGATGTGAATCTCATCGTGCAGCTTGCGCAGCCAACGCCGCAACTCTTTGCGAACCTTGGCGTCAAGCGCGCCGAACGGCTCGTCAAGCAACAGGACTTTCGGCTCAATCGCCAAGGCGCGCGCCAACGCCACGCGCTGACGCTGGCCGCCCGACAATTGCGCCGGATAACGGTCGGCGAAATGGCCGAGTTGAACCAGTTCCAACAATTCCGTGACGCGGCGTTTGATCTCCGCGCTGGGCAGACGCTGCGCGCGCGGACGGACCTTCAGGCCGAAGGCCACATTGTCGAACACCGTCATGTGACGGAACAGGGCGTAATGCTGAAACACGAAACCGACCTGACGGTCGCGCGGCTTCAGCCCCAACGCCTCCTCGCCATTCAGTTGCAGACTGCCCGCGTCCGGGCTTTCCAGCCCGGCCATGATTCGCAACAGGGTGGTCTTGCCCGACCCCGAAGGACCAAGCAGAGCCAAAAGCTCCCCTGATCGCACCTCAAGATCAACCGAATCGAGCGCGCGATAAGACCCGAATTGCTTGGTGATGCCCGAAACTTGGATCGCCATCGACGTCGAACCCCTACTTGTGCCGTGTGGCCGCCAACTCGGCCCCGAAGCGCCATTCCAGCGCCGTTTTCACCACCAGCGTGACGAGAGCGAGCATGGCCAGCACCGAGGCCACCGCGAAGGCGGCGACGAAGTTGTATTCATTGTACAGAATTTCGACGTGTAGAGGCATTGTGTTGGTGTAGCCCCGGATGTGACCGGACACCACCGACACGGCGCCAAACTCCCCCATCGCCCGGGCGTTGCACAGCAGAACGCCGTACAGCAGCCCCCATTTGATGTTGGGCAGCGTCACCCGCCAGAAGGTTTGCCAACCGCTGGCGCCCAGCACCAGAGCGGCCTCCTCCTCCTCCGATCCCTGCTCCTGCATCAGCGGAATCAACTCACGCGCGACGAAGGGGAAGGTCACGAAGATGGTGGCCAGCACCAAACCGGGCACGGCGAAGATGATTTGGATGCCTTCCGATTTCAGATACGGTCCCAAAACGCCGCGCAAGCCGAACAGCAACACGTAAATCAGGCCCGAGATGACCGGCGACACCGAAAAGGGCAGATCAATCAGCGTTATCAGCAGGCTTTTGCCGCGAAAATCAAATTTGGTGATGCACCAGGACGCCGCCACGCCAAACACCAGATTGGCCGGAACCGCAATGACCGCGACGATCAAAGTCAGCTTGATCGCCGCCAACGCGTCCTCTTCCACCAACGCCGCCCAATAGGCGCCGACGCCCCGGCGCAAGGCCTCAGCGAACACGGCGACCAGCGGCAACAGCAGAAACAAGGCCAGAAACGTCAGAGCGGTGACGATCAGCAACCGACGCATCCACGCCGGATCGCTCAGCGCCGAGGAGGATGAGTTAGCGGGCATGGCGCGACCTCATCCAATGTTGCAGGATGTTGAGAATCAGCAGCATGACGAAGGACACCAACAGCATGGAGGCGCCAACCGCCGCCGCGCCCGCGTAGTCATACTGTTCCAGCTTGATGACGATCAGCAACGGCAGGATCTCCGTCAACCCCGGCATGTTGCCGGCGATGAAGATCACCGATCCGTATTCGCCAACGCCGCGTGCGAAAGACAGGGCGAAGCCCGTGACCAGGGCGGGCAGAACCGCCGGAAACACCACCCGCCAAAAGGCTTGCCCGCGCGTCGCCCCCAAAGAAACCGCAGCCTCCTCCTCTTCCGGCGGCAAATCCTGGAGGATTGGCTGCACCGTGCGGACGACAAAAGGCAGGCCGATGAAGGTCAACGCAATGGCGATGCCGATGGGGGTGAAGGCCACCTTCAGCCCGAACAGCTCGTTCAGCGGCTTGCCCACCCAACCGTTCGGCGCGTAGAGCGCGCTGAGCGCGATGCCCGCCACCGCCGTCGGCAGGGCGAAGGGCAAGTCAACCAGCGCGTCGACCAGCCGCTTGCCGGGAAACTCGTAACGGACGAGCACCCAGGCGACCATAAAGCCGAACACCGCGTTGATTCCCGCCGCCACCAGCGACAAACCGAAACTGACCTCGAACGCCGCCAGGACGCGCGGCGTCAGAACCGCGTCCCAGAAGCCCGACCAACCAAGCCCGCCCGCTTTGCTCATCAAGGCGCCAAGCGGCAGCAACACGATGACGCCAAGATAGCTGAGCGTGAACCCCAGAGTCAGGCCAAAGCCCGGAATCACGCTTGGTTTCTTCAGGATGGACGTCACCGCGCTTCCCTTCGTGGGAAACGCGACGTCGGCAGAAGAGGTTGCGACCACCGGTCAGCGGCCCTTCTGATAGATCTGGTCGAAGACGCCACCATCCGCGAAATGCTTCTCCTGTGTCGGACGCCAGCCCCCGAAGGCCTGGTCAATCGTCACCAGCTTAACATTCGCGAAGCGTCCCGCATACTGGCTCGCCAACTCCGGCAACCGTGGGCGGTAAAAGTTCTTGGCGGCAATCTCTTGGCCTTCGCGGGTGTAAAGAAATTGCAGATACGCCTCCGCCACCTTGCGGGTTCCCTTGCGGTCCACCACCGAATCGATCACCGCCACCGGCGGTTCCGCGAGGATCGACAGGCTGGGGACGACGATCTCGAACTTGTCGGCGCCAAATTCCTGAAGCGACAGATAGGCCTCGTTCTCCCAGGCCAACAGGACGTCGCCCAATTCACGCTGGGTGAAGGTCACGGTCGCGCCACGGGCGCCGCTGTCGAGAACCGGCACATTCTTGAAAAGCTGGCCGACGAACTCCTTCGCCTTGGCCTCGTCGTTGCCGTTCTTCTCCAGCGCGTAGGCCCAAGCCGCCAGATAATTCCAGCGCGCCCCGCCCGAGGTTTTCGGATTCGGCGTGATGACCGCCACGCCCGGCTTGACCAGATCATTCCAGTCCTTGATCGCCTTGGGATTGCCCTTGCGGACCAAGAACACGATGGTCGAGGCGTAAGGCGCGCTGTTGTTCGGCAGGCGGGTCTGCCAGCTCTTCGCCAGAAGGCCAGTGTCGGCGATGGCGTCAATGTCATAGCCCAGCGCCAGCGTCACCACGTCGGCGTCAAGACCGTCGATCACCGACCGCGCTTGCTTGCCGGAACCGCCATGCGACTGCTTGACGCTCAGCTTGTGGCCGGTTTCGCTCTGCCATTTTTTTGCAAAGGCTTGGTTGAATTCGACATACAGTTCACGAGTCGGATCATAGGATACGTTCAACAACGTGTCCTGCGCATCGGCGGCGGCGACGCCCAGCCAAGCCAGCGTCAAGCCTGCGGCGAGGAGGGACAGGCGGCGACGGAACGACATCGGTGTCTCCTTCGGTGGAACCCACAGACCACAGTATTTACATGGAATGTGCGTGAGTTCATTTCTATTTCGTCCGTAGACATTGCCAAACCACAGGGTTGGTGGAAAGCGCTTTTTTCCGAAGAAAGCGAAAATGAACCATGGGGAAGGCGTAATGTCATGTTTTTATTGTATATAAATTTTACGGACACCGAATGCGCCGAACGGCCATCCGCACGCGGTATTTTACAATGAAACTTATCAAAGAAATTGGTATCATCCGACGGTTCCTCGGCGCACGCAGGCCAATCCACAATGCTGTCCCCTGCCCTTCTCACCGCCCTTCTAGAGGCTGAGCGCGCTTTGGGCCGCTTGGCGGAAGCCTGCCAAGAACCGGAACGGCGGGCGCGCCTGTGGGCCGACGCCGCCCGACGCGAGGCCTGCGCCGCCGCCCGCCTGGACGGGATCATGATCGATCCCACCGATTTCCTCATCGCCACCGTCAATCCTGATCTGGCGCCAACGGCGGATCGCCCCGCCGCGTTGTGCGCCCACGCGCTGTGGCAAGGCGCGCGCTTCGCGCAAGGGGTCCGGGACGTCGCCGCCCTTCGCCCACGCGCGCGGCTTCCGGTCCGGGGTCCCAACCACAGCGCCGCCGCCGACGCTTGGCGCGCGGTCGCCGCCCTGGAGGGTCACGCCGACGCGGACAGCGCCAGCGACGCGCCCACCGACGCGCAAGACCCGCCGGAGTCGGGCGGCCCAGCCTCGCCCGCCCCCTGGACGCTGGGCTGGATCGAAGCGTCCTGGCGAGTCCTTGAAGCGGATCTGTCCGGGCGGGATCCCGCTCATCTGAGCCTGTCGGTTGAGCGGGAGGCGGAGGCCATGGCCTTGCTCAACCGGCTGGACCGGGCGGGGGAGGCTCCGGCGCTGTTGGGTGGAATCGGGCTGTTGGCCGAGTTGTTGCGCCCGCCGCCAGATTTGCGCACGCCCGGTTGGCTGCGCCCAACGGCCCGCCTGCTGGCCCCGCTCGCCATCGCCCGCAACTGCCGCCTGCCGGGTCTCTGGTTGCCGCTGTCCACCGCCCTGTGGAACGACCGGACGGCGGCGGCCATCGCCGCTCGCGACAGCGGAGACGGCTGGCGGCTCTGGTTGACCGACATGATCGCCGAAACCGCGCGGCGGGAACGGCAACGGCTGGCCAGTTTGGATCAGACGGCGCAATCCTGGCGCCGCCGTCTGGGCGACCGCCGCCGCAACTCACGCCTGCCCATGGTGATCGACGGCCTGTTCGAGCGCCCGGCCTTCACCGTGCGCCACCTGCAAAAACGGCTGGGAACCACCTTCCGGGGGGCGCAACTTTTGGTCAATGATCTGGAAGACGCGGGCGTTTTGCGCGAAGTGACCAACCGCGCGCTGGACCGGGTGTTCGTCGCGGTCGAATTGCTGCCGTGACGCGGCCCTCGGCCCCGCCCGGTCAAATGTCGAAATTCAGCGCCAGACCGCCGGTGGATTGACGGTGCCGCAGCGCGTCGGCCAGCGTGCAATTGTCGAGCACATCGGCGGTCGCGTCGCGCACCTGCACCATCAGCCAACGCACCGAGCAGGCGTTTGGATCGCCGCAATCCTCGCAGGGCTTGAAGGAAAATTTGCTGGCGCAGGGAATCGGGGCCAGATGACCATCGATCAGCCGAATCACCTCGCCAAAGGAAATGTCGGACGCCGAACGCGCCAACCGATAGCCGCCGCTCTTGCCCCGCTTGGCGAACAGCAGGCCGTGTTTGCGCAATTCAACCAAGATGGCTTCCAGAAACTTGCGGGGGATGTTCTCCCGATCCGCAATATCGGCGATCAGAACCAAACCATCATCCGGTCGCTCCGCCAGCATGATAAGCGCGCGAAGCGCGTATTTGGCTTTCTGCGTCAGCATTCCGGCAAAGCCTGTTCCTAAAGAGTTGTTTCACACAACCGAGTCGGTCGAACACGCCAACCCGGATCCCACCGATCAACCGCAACGATCATCCACCAGCAAGCCGAGCGTCAAGCATCGTCTTGCCCCGGCTTTCGCGACCGCGTTAAGGTCCGCCGTCTTCCATGGCTGCGTTCCAGCGACAAAGGGCACGGGTATGCAACACGTCATCGTTCCGGTCACGCCGTTTCAACAGAACTGCACGGTTCTCTGGTGCCCCGAAACGATGACGGGCGCCGCCGTGGATCCGGGCGGCGATCTCGACCGGATTCTCCGCGCCGCCGAGGCCAAGGGAGTCACGCTGGAGAAGATCCTCGTCACGCACGGCCACATCGATCACGCCGGCGCCGTGGCCGATCTGGCCGACAAACTGTCGTTGCCCATCGAAGGGCCGCAACGCGAGGATCAGTTCTGGATCGACGGCATGCCGATGCAAAGCAAGATGTTCGGCTTTCCGCCAGTGCGCTCCTTCACGCCCGACCGCTGGCTGGAAGACAACGACACGGTGACGGTGGGCAAGCTGACGCTGGACGTCCGCCATTGCCCCGGCCACACCCCCGGCCATGTCGTGTTCATCCACCGCCCAAGCAAGCTCGCCATCGTCGGCGACGTTCTGTTCCAAGGCTCCATCGGCCGCACCGATTTCCCCAAGGGCAACCATGGCGACTTGATCGCCTCGATCAAAGAACGCCTGTTTCCCTATGGCGACGACATCGCCTTCATCCCCGGCCATGGGCCGATGTCGACCTTTGGCGAGGAACGCCTGTACAACCCATTCCTGACGGACTGACCGCGCGTCGTTCACACAGGTCAGTCGATCTCCATCTCGTCGCCCAACAGCAGATCGATCCGCCGCCGCAACACCATCAGTTCGCGGCGTTGGGCGTCGTCGATGTAAGCGCGGTGGTCGCGCGGGTCGCCCAAGCGCTGGGTGGCCCGGCGCAGCGCGTCGAGAAAGCGCCCAACGGCCGACAGGGCGCGCAAGCTTGGCTCCTTCGTCGTGTCCTTGCGGTCACGCGCGTCCCGCACCGTGTCGTTTCCCTCCTTCACCTGTTCCCACAAGGCCATTTGATCGGCCAGATCCTTGATCCAGGCGATTTCGATCAAGGTGGAGCGCGACACGTCGCGATGCGACGTCGCATAATCCCGCTTGATCGCCTCGGGCAGGCTGTTCAGGCGCAACGTGTGGCTGACGTTGCTTTGGCTTTTGCCGATGATGCGGCCAAGCTGTTCCTGTGTGTATCCATAACGGTCCATCAGCCGGGCCAACGCCTCGGCCAATTCCAGCGCGTCGAGATCGACCCGTTGGACATTCTCGACCAACGCCAACTCATCGGCGTTGCCCGACGTAATCAAGGCGTGGACGGTCGCCAACCCCAACATCTCATGGGCGCGCAACCGCCGCTCGCCCGCGATCAACCGGCAGCCGCCAACCACCTCCTGAACCAAAATCGGCTGTTTCAAACCGTAATGGGCGATGGAATCGGCGAGGCTGCGCATCTCCTCATCGTCGAAACGCCGCCGGGGCTGGTTGGGGTTGCGCAGGATGCGGGCGACGTCAAGCTCGACCAGACGGGGCGGCTTGCTCTTGTCATCGAACAGATCGGCGCTGCTGGGCAAGGGCGTTGGCATGACGGCGGTTCCTATCCCTCAAACGGGCCTGGACGGTGCCCTGCCGGGCGCCGTCCTGTCAACAGCCCGTCCCCGGCAGGGTTGGCCCCACCGGTCGGCGCAAGCCGCGTCACGCCGCCTTGATGTCAGCCAGAAACCGCTCGATCTCATTGCGCAGATGCCCGGCCTGACGGGTCAGATCCTGCGACGAGGTCAGCACCTCGTTGGCCACCGTCTTGGTGGTGTCCGCCGCCTTGGCGACGCCATCGATGATCGAGGTGACGGATTGCGTCGCCTTGGCCGCCTGCTGAGCGTTGGCGGCGATTTCCATCGTCGCGGTTCCCTGCTCTTCGATGGCGTTGGAGACGACGCCGGAGATGCGGCCCATGTCCTCGATCACCGTGACGATCTGGCCGATGGCCGCCGCCGCCCCTTCCGTGACCGATTGCATGGTGGAGATCTGGCCGGAAATTTCCTCCGTCGCCTTGCCGGTCTGGTTGGCGAGGCTCTTCACCTCGCTGGCCACCACGGCGAAGCCCTTGCCCGCCTCGCCCGCGCGGGCCGCTTCGATGGTCGCGTTCAGCGCCAGCAGGTTGGTTTGCGCGGCGATGTCGTGAATCAGTTGAACCACCGCGCCGATGCGGTTGGCGGTGTCCACCACCACCTGCATGGTTTCGCCCGCTTGCGCCGCCGCGCCGACCGCCGCCTGGGTGATCCGGCTGGATTCGTCGATGTGCCGCCCGATGTCGCCAATCGACGCGCGGAGTTGGTTCGCCGCCGAGGCCACCGTGCCGACGTTCGACGCGGTTTGATCCGCCGCCGCCGCGACGTTGGTCGCCTCGTGCAGAGTCTTGTCAGCGCCGTCGCTCATCGACCGCGCCGTCGTCTCCAATCCTCCCGCCGCCACCGTCACCGCCCGAACGATGCCGCCGACCCGCGAGTCAAACGTCTGGGTGACGCGTTCCAACTGTTTGGTCCGCTCTTCGCGCAGGGCGCGGACACGCTCCTGCTCCGCATGCAAGGCGTCCGCCTTGATGAGCGCGTCCTTGAAGACCTGCATGGCCCCGGCCATCCGACCGATCTCGTCGGTGCGTTCACGCGCCGGAACGTCAAGCTGCCGTTCGCCGTCAGCCAGACGCTGCATCGCGTCGCTCATGTCCGACAACGGACGGGTGATGCCGCGCGCGAACAGAACGCCGCCCAGCGACACCAACAGCACCAGACCGACGCCAGCCAGAAGCATCTGGTTGCGCATGCTGTAGACGGGCGCGAGGATCTCCTCCACCGCCGCCTCCGCCAACACGGTCCAGCGCAAAGAGCTGTGCTTCATCGCGTGATAGGCGGTGAGCGCTGGCCCCGTGCCGCTGACGTTTCCGGCCTCGACCACGCCGGTTTGGTCGCTGTCCGAGGCGATGGTCGCCGCCGCGCCGCCGACATAGGGCTTCAGCACCGCCATTTCGCTGGAAAAACGCGGCGTGCTGCGCAGTTTGCCATCCGCGCCAAGCAGGAACGTGTCGCCGGTGTCGCCCATGCCGTCGGTGCTGCGCATGATCCGGTCAACCCCGCTGGGCTGAAGCCGGAAGGCCAGAACCGCCAGCATCTGCACGCCGCCGTCCGGCTGTTGCAAAATCACTGGGCTGGCGATGAAGGCGGACGGCATGCCGCCCGCCAACGCATAGGCGGTGAAATCCAGGACGCGGGCCGTGCCCGGCTTGGGTTCCCGCTTCATCTCCGCCAACAGCGGGCCAAGCGCGGTGTCGTTCGCCGATTTGCCGAAATCGTCGCCCTTGGCCGCGCTGTACAGAACCGTGCCGTCGGGCGTCAGAACCAGCACGTCGGCCAGCCCACGCCGCAGCATCAAATCCATCATCCAGGAATGCAGACGAAGATGCGCCATGTCGTACATGGTGCTGCCTTCGGGCTTCTCCAGCTTGTAGCGTTCCGCCGCCGGGTGGGGATTGTCCTCGACATAGCGTTTGCGCAGCATGGCCCCCGGCTCGCCCCGGTCGGCTTCGATCCGCCAGCCATTGTTCAGGGCGACCACGGCGTCGCGCATCGACCGTGTGTTCGCCGTCAACACGACGTCGCCCTCCAACCCTTCGATGTAGGATTGCACGCTGGACGCGCGCGCGTTGGCCAAAGCCACAAGTTTTTCTTGCGCCGCCGTGCGCAAACGGTCGGTCGCCGCCCAATAGGCGAAACTTCCCAACAGAATCGCCGACAACACCGCCGAAGCAACCAAAGCACAGGGGATTTTGTGCCGCAGAAGAAGGCTATTCAAGGTTGCACCCTCCCGGAGAAATACTGCACCGGCTACCCCGGTTTTGTGAACAGTCTGTCATTGCATGAACAGATTGAAAAGAGTGAAGACAATCATGCCAGCCAATCGTGAACGCAGGACCGGGCAACCCCATGACGGTTTTGTTAAACGATCGTTCAAAATCCATTGCGCTGGCGCAATGAAACGCATGTCGGTAGAAAGGGGAATGAATACCGGGTTCCCCTGGGGTGGAGGTCAGTCGATGTCCCTTGCAGACCGCAAGCTCTTCGTCGAGCGATGGATTCGCTCTCCGCTGAAAGTCGCGTCGGTGACGCCAAGCGGAACGGACTTGTGCCGGGCCATGGCGAAAGCCGCCGGTTCCGGCCCGGCGCGCCGGGTGGTGGAGCTTGGTCCGGGCACCGGCCCCGTCACCGCCGCGTTGCGCGACCAGGGCGTCACCGCCGAGAATTTGTTGATGATCGAGTTGGACCCGGCCTTCGCCGGTCATCTCGCGGCGCTCCATCCCGGCGCTGGAGTCATCCAGGGGGACGCGACTCGGATCCAGCGGATTGTTCACGATCATGGTTGGTCGCAGTGCGACAGCGTGGTGTCCGGCCTGCCGTTGATCGCCATGCCCCTGTCGGTCCAGGCGCGAATCGTGCGCGGGGCTTTTTCCGTGCTGGCGCCCGGCGGGGTTTTCGTGCAATTCACCTACGGCCCGTTCGCCCCGATCAATCCTGAACTGATTCGGCGGTTGCGCCTGAAACCGCACCGCCACAGTTGGATTGCCCGGAACCTGCCGCCGGCCTCCGTCTGGACCTTCCACCGCTTGCCGTGATCCGTGACCGCTGCTGATTTGGTGTTTGACGAGGCGCGCGCCCTGATCGACGCGCGCCGCTATCGGGTGGCGATCCGCCGCCTGAAGGACAGCGCCCCGGACGGGGCGACGCGCGACCGCCTGCTTGGAACGGCTTACGTCGGCCATCGCGCGCCCGCCGCCGGACTGGCGCATCTGCGCCGGGCGATGATGATCGCCCCGGACGACGCGGAGACGCTGCGCGCCCTTGCCCACGCCCAACAGGCCGCCAACGCCCCCTTTCACGCGGTTTTGTGGTTCGAGCGGCTGGCCCGACTGGCCCCACACACACCCGGCATTCGCGCGGCGCTGGCCGGAGCCTACCGCCGCGACGCCCGATACCGTGACGCGCTGGCCGTCACCCATCGGGCGTTGAGCGAGGGCGAACGCAGCCTGGACCTGCTGTTCGAGACGGCGACCAGCCAAGCCTGCCTTGGCCGTGACGCCGAGGCGCTGGCCAGCTTCCACGCCCTGTTGGCCGACGACCCGGAACACGCCGCCGGTTGGTTCGGCAGCCACGCCCAGGCGATGCACGGCCTTGGCCCGGAGGAGGCGTTGCGCCGCCTGCGCCGCTCCACCCGCTGCGGCGGGGCCAACGGCAAATATTGGGCCTTCGTCTGCGCCATGCTGTTTCTGCTCGACCGCGTCGAGGAGGCGGAGGCCGTCGCCGCCGAACAGATCGGCGACAACCCCAAACGCCGCCCGCTGGTCGATGGCGTCCGCGCCCTGCTGCCCCACCGCGCCGCCGACCTGCGCCTGTTCGGCAGCAGCGCCCGCCTGCTGCGCCACGCGCTGGCCCAAGCGGCGACGCCCGGTTTGGTTCTGGAATTCGGCGTCCGGCGCGGCACGTCGCTGGACCACATCGCCGCCGTCGCCGGACAAGAGGTCCACGGCTTCGATTCGTTCGAGGGGCTGCCGGAGGGTTGGGTCAACGCCCCCGCCGGCGTGCTGACCACCGGCCTGCAACGGCCCGAGGTGCGGCCCAACGCCCGCCTGCATGTCGGCTGGTTCGACGACAGCCTGCCGCCCTTCCTGGCCGCCCATCCGGGGCCGGTGCGTTTCGTCAACATCGACAGCGACATTTACAGCTCCGCCCGAACCGTGCTGACCGCGTTGGCCGACCGCGTTCGCCCCGGCAGCGTTCTGGTCTTCGACGAATACATCGGCAACCACAGTTGGCGGGAGGACGAACACCGCGCCTTCCAGGAGTTCGTCGCCGCCCATCGGGTTGATTACGAGTGTTTCGCCGTCAGCCCCTTCACCAAACAGGTCGCGATGCGGATTCTGTCCATCGGCGGCGCGGCGTAGCAGCCCGCTGTTACAAAGTTTCTGCTTTCAGCCTTTGGCTTCTCATTCCTTGCTGAATGCGGTAGTTTGTCGCGGTTTTTCGCTGGAGGACACCCGCCGTGCAGGCCGCCTTGATTTCCCACGACCGTCTGAAGCCGCAATTCGTCGAATGGGTGGTCCGCCACCGGCTGGCCTTGCAGCCGCACACCCTGTTCGCCACCGGCACCACCGGCGGCCTCATCAAAGACGCCTGCCCGGAATTGAACCTGACCCCGCTGAAAAGCGGCCCCTTGGGCGGCGACCAACAGATCGGCGCGATGATCTGCGAGGGCGCCATCCACGCCATGTTCTTCTTCATCGACCCGCTGACCCCAATGCCGCACGACGTGGACGTGAAGGCCCTGATCCGCCTGACCGCGCTCTACAACATCCCAACCGCGCTGAACGAGGCGACGGCGGATCGGGTGATCGCTGGGTTTTGAACGGAGCGGCGTGGATTGGTATTCGGTATTTTTTGACACCGATGGACACAGATAAACACAGATGAAATAAGAATTTTTCGCACTTCATACGCGATGAAAGATGGAGTTCAGAAAACAGACGCACAGATTTCCACGCGCTTGCTTCGTCGGCGTCCATCTGTGTTTATCTGTGTCCATCGGTGTCAAAAAAAATCCCCCGGCCCCATGCAAGGGACCGGGGGAATGTGACCTTCACGCCAAACGCACAGCCCGTTACGCCGCCGCTTTCACCTGACGGCGGCGGGCGTGCAGGACCGGCTCGGTGTAGCCGTTCGGCTGGACGCGGCCCTTGAACACGAGGTCGCAGGCCGCCTGGAAGGCGACGCTGGTCTCGAAATTCCCGGCCATCGGGGTGTAGAGCGGATCACCGGCGTTCTGTCCATCGACCACGGCGGCCATGCGCTTCATCGTCTCCATCACCTGGGCTTCGGTGCAGATTCCGTGATGCAGCCAGTTGGCGATGTGCTGGCTGGAAATGCGCAGAGTGGCGCGGTCTTCCATCAGCCCGACATTGTGGATGTCCGGCACCTTGGAGCAGCCGACGCCCTGATCGACCCAGCGGACGACGTAGCCCAGAATGCCCTGGGCGTTGTTGTCCAACTCCTGGCGGATTTCCTCGTCCGACCAGTTGGGGCGGTCGGCCAGCGGCAGGGTCAGAATGTCGGACAGGGCGGCGGCCTGCCGGGCGGCAAGCTGGTCCTGCACCGACGCGACGTTGACCGCGTGGTAATGGGTGGCGTGCAGGATGGCGGCGGTCGGCGACGGCACCCAGGCGGTGTTGGCCCCGGCCTTGGGATGGCCGATCTTGGCGACCAGCATGTCGGCCATCAGATCGGGCATCGCCCACATGCCCTTGCCGATCTGGGCGCGGCCCTTCAGGCCAGCCCGCAAACCGACATCGACGTTGTTGTCCTCATAGGCCCCAATCCACTTGGCGGCCTTCATCGCCGCCTTGCGGACGACGGGACCGGCCTCCATCGAGGTGTGGATCTCGTCGCCGGTGCGGTCCAGGAAGCCGGTGTTGATGAAGACGACCCGATCCTTGGCGGCGCGGATGCATTCCTTGAGGTTGACGGTGGTGCGCCGCTCCTCGTCCATGATGCCGACCTTCAGCGTGAAGCGGGTCAGGCCAAGCAGATCCTCGACGCGCCCGAACAGCTCGTTGGTGAAGGCGACCTCCTCCGGCCCGTGCATCTTCGGCTTGACGATGTAGACCGAACCGGCGCGGCTGTTGCGCAACGGACCAGCGCTCTTCAGGTCATGCAGCGCGATCAGCGAGGTGAAGATGCCGTCAAGGATGCCTTCCGGCGCCTCGCCGCCATCCGACAGCTTGACCGCGTCGTTGGTCATCAGATGGCCGACGTTGCGGACCAGCAGCAGGCTGCGGCCATGCAGGGTCCGCGTGCCGGTCGCCGTGTTGTAGACGCGATCCGGGTTCAGCGAGCGGACCACCGTCTTGGCGCCCTTGTCGAAACTGGCCTGCAACGTGCCCTTCATCAGGCCCAGCCAGTTGCGGTAGGCGCCGACCTTGTCCTCGGCGTCCACGGCGGCGACGGAATCCTCGCAATCCTGGATGGTCGAGAGGGCGGCCTCCAGCACGACGTCGGCGACGCCCGCCGGATCGGTCTTGCCGATCAAATGGTTGCGGTCGATGCGGATGTCGATGTGGGTGCCGTTCTGCACCAACAGGATCGACGAGGGCGACGCCGCGTCGCCTTGCCAGCCAACCAGCGCGGCGGGATCCTTCAGGCCAACCGTGCGGTGATCCTTCAGCGTGGCGACCAACGCGCCGTCCAGAATGGCGTAGGCGCTGACGTCGGCGTGCGAATCCTCGGCCAACGGCACGGCGTCGTCCAGGAAACGGCGCGCCCAGGCGATCACGTCGGCCCCGCGTTCGGCGTCATAACCGCCCACCGCCGCCTTGCCGGGCAACGCGTCGGTGCCGTACAGCGCGTCGTACAGGCTGCCCCAACGGGCGTTGGCGGCGTTCAGCGCGTAGCGGGCGTTGGTGATCGGAACCACCAATTGCGGCCCGGCCAGCCGGGCGATCTCGTCATCGACGTTGGTCGTGTCGATGGTGAAATCCGGCCCTTCGGGGACCAGATAGCCGATTTCGCGCAGGAAGGACTCATACGCGGCGGCGTCGAAAACCTGCCCCCGGCGCTCAAGATGCCAAGCGTCGATCTTGGCCTGGATGGCGTCGCGCGTGGCCAGCAGCGCGCGGTTGCGCGGGGCCAGATCATGCAGCAGCGCGTCCACCCCGGCCCAGAAGGCGCCGGAGTCGATCCCGGTTCCGGGCAGCGCCTCGGTCTCGATGAAATCATACAGGGCTTGGGCGACGTCCAGGCCGCCGCGACGGATCCAGGTGCTCATCTCGTTGCGTGTCCCATTCTCTTGTGCGCTCGGTTCGCAGGCCCCTCTGTGGGAGCCTTTGCGCAAAGTTATTGCGTAATCCGCTTCGCGTGGTCAACAGAATGTCGCAGCGCAAAAAGTATGAGACCACCCCACCGAAACGGCCCTTGCGTCGCCGATGAAAAGCCGTTCAGTGCGCCTCGCCCCAATTGGTTCCGATGCCCGCCTCGGCCACCAGGGGAACGCTGAGGCTGGCGGCGCCCTCCATGACGGCGCGCACCAGGGCGGCGGTCTGTTCGGCTTCGGCCTCCGGCGCCTCGAACAGCAATTCGTCGTGCACCTGCAACAGCATTTGCGCGTGGCTGCCCGCCGCCGCCAGCGCGGCGGGAACCCGGTTCATCGCCCGCTTCATGATGTCGGCGGCGGTGCCCTGAATCGGCGCGTTGATCGCCTGACGCTCGGCGAAGGCCCGGCGGGCCGGGTTCTTGTCCTGAATGCCCGGCATGTAGCAGCGGCGCCCGAACAGGGTTTCGACATAGCCATGCTCGCGGGCGAAGCTCTTGGTCGCCTCCATCCACACCTTCAACTCGTGGAAACGCTCCAGATAGGTCTTGATGAAGCTGTTCGCCTCGCCCGGCGTGATGCCAAGCTGGCGGCTGAGGCCGAAGCCGGAAATGCCGTAGATGATGCCGAAATTGATCGCCTTGGCCTTGCGGCGGATGTCCGGCGTCATCTGGTCGAGCGGCACGCCGAACACCTGGGCCGCCGTCGCCGCGTGAATGTCCAGCCCATCGCGGAAGGCGTCCTTCAACGCCTGGATGTTGGCCATTTCGGCGACCAGCCGCAATTCGATCTGCGAGTAATCGACGCTGATGAGCCGGTTGCCGGGGGCGGCGATGAAGGCCCGGCGGATCTTTTTCCCTTCCTCGGTGCGGATCGGGATGTTTTGCAGGTTGGGATCGGTCGAGGACAGGCGCCCGGTGTTGGTCGCCGCCAGCGCGAAGGCGGTGTGGACGCGGCCCGTCAGCGCCTCGATCTTTTCCTGCAAGGCGTCGGTGTAGGTGCTTTTCAGCTTGGCGAGCTGCCGCCAATCCAGCACGCGCTGGGCGATGGTGTGGCCCTGCTCGGCCAACTCCTCCAGCACGCTGGAATCGGTGGAATAGGCCCCGGTCTTGCCCTTTTTGCCGGCGCCGAGCTTCATCACGTCGAACAGGATTTCGCCAAGCTGTTTGGGCGAGCCGATGTTGAAGCTCTGCCCGGCCAGTTGGTGGACGTCCTTTTCAATCTCGACCAGCCGCACCGCCAGATCCTGCGACAGACGTTTCAGCGCGTCCTGGTCCAGCCGCACGCCCGCCCGTTCCATGTCGGCGATGATCGGCGCCAGCGGACGGTCGAGCGTCTCATAGACCGTGACCATCCGCGCCTCGACCAGCCGGGGCTTCAGCAGGGTCCACAGCCGCAACGTGATGTCGGCGTCCTCCGCCGCGTAGTCCAGCGCCTTGTCGAGCGGCACTTGGTCAAACGTGATCTGAGCCTTGCCGGTCCCGCAGACCTCCTTGAAGGAAATCGGCGTGTAAGCGAGGTGCAACTCCGCCAACTCGTCCATGCCATGGCCGTGCGCGCCGCCGTCGAGCGCGTAGGAGATCAACATGCTGTCGTCAATCGGCGAGACCATCACGCCATGGCGGGCGAACAATTGATGGTCGAATTTGAAATTATGGCCGACCTTCAGGATCCCCGGATCCTCCAGCATGCCCTTCAACGCCGCCATCAGGTCGGCGGTGGGGATTTGCTTGGGCGGCGGCGGCGCGTCGAAATCAAGCTGACCGGCCGCCGCCGCCGCGCTGCCATGGGCGAGCGGGATGTAACAGGCCAGCCCCGGCGCGGTGGACAGCGAAACGCCGACCAGGGTCGCGGTGGCCGGGGTCAGACTGTTGGTTTCGGTGTCCACGGCGATGACGCCGCTGGCTTGCGCCCGCCGCACCCAGACCTCCAGCGCCGCCAGATCCTGGACCAACTCATAACGCTTTTCGACCGTCGCCCCAGGCGGCTGGGCGACCACCCCGTCGGAATCCACGACGCCGGGGGCGGCGGTGGACGGCGCCGGAAGACCGGCGTCGGCGATACGCCCGTCGCGCTTCATCTCCATCTCGACGCGGGCGACGATGCTGCGGAAACCCTGGGCCTTGAGAAAGTCGATGAGCCGACGATGGTCGGGTTCGCGGACGCGCAGATCCTCCAGCGGTTTGGGCTGCGGCGCGTTGGCCTCCAACTGGACCAGACGGCGCGACACGCGGGCCTGGTCGGCGAACTCGATCAGTTTCTGGCGGCGGGCGGGCTGCTTGATCTTCTCGGCGTTGGCCAACAGCGTGTCCAGATCGCCATATTCGGTGATGAGTTGGGCGGCGGTCTTCACGCCGATGCCGGGAACGCCCGGCACATTGTCCACGCTGTCCCCGGCCAGCGCCTGGACGTCCACCACCTTGTCGGGCGGAACGCCGAACTTCTCAAACACCTCGTCGGGGCCGATGTGCTTGTTCTTCATCGGGTCGTACATGGCGACGCCCGGCCCGACGAGTTGCATCAGATCCTTGTCGGACGACACGATGGTCACGGGCCGCCCGGCCTCCTGCGCCAAACGGGCGTAGGTGGCGATCAAATCATCGGCCTCATAGCCGTCCAACTCCAGGCTGGGCAGGCAAAAGGCGTCGGTCGCCTCGCGGATCAGGGCGAATTGGGGCTTCAACTCCTCCGGCGTTTCGGGCCGGTGGGCCTTGTAATCGGGGTAGAACTCGTTGCGGAAGTTCAACCGGGCGCTGTCGAAGACGACGGCCACCGCCTCCGCCTTCACGTCGGCCAGCAGCTTCAGCAGCATGTTGGAGAAGCCAAGCACCGCGTTGACCGGCGTGCCGTCGGGCCGCGTCATCATCGGCAAGGCGTGGAACGCCCGGAAGATGAAGCCCGAGCCGTCCACCAGATACAGCCCGCTGCGGTCGGGCGCGGCGGCGGCGTTGTCCTGAGCGGCGGTGGGGGCGGTCGTTCCGGTGCTGTCGGTCATGATGCTCTCGTGTCCATCCTTGCGGGCGTCACCATCGCCGAAGGCGGCGCGGGAGTCGAGCGGCTATGACCAACGACCGGGGGGCGACCGCCCCCATCTGTTCCTGTATCAGCCCGCAAAGGCGCGGTCGGCGGCCAGCAGAGTGTGCGCGGCGGCGCGGATTTGCTCCAGCAACGCCGGGTCGGCGATGTTGGAGAACATCGGCAGCATCGGCCCCATGTCGGCCACGCCGGACAGCGTCACCGCTTCGTGCAGAACGCGGATCGGCGACGAGCCGTCGCGCAGGTCTTCCAGGGGCAGGAAATGGTCGCGCAAGGTCGCCGCGCGGGCGACGTCGCCGGATTTCAGCGCCCGCAGAATCGCCATCGACAGGTTGGGGGCGACGCAGATCGAGCCGGAGGTGAAGCCGGTCAGGCCGAATTTCGGCAGATGATCCAAGACCGGACGCTCGCCGATGCCGCTGACCACGTAAGACTTGTCCACCGCGTCCAGGATGCGGCTGAGATAGGAATCCTCCGCCGGGTTTTCCCGCACCACCGCGTATTTGACCGAGCAGATCGCCCCGTCGCGGATCAACGCGGCCAAAGACTCCGGCGCGATGTAATTGTCGGACTTCACATAGGCGGTCAGCGGGCGCTGGGCGCGGTCGGCCACCCGCGCGATGGCGGTCGCCACCCCGGCGGGGGTCGCGCCGAAGCTCATCGGCAGCATCATCGCGGTCGGGAAATCAAACTCGCGCAGGATGGCCGCCTGATCCATCGCCTTGCCGTAATCGGGGCCGAGCGACGGGATCATCCAGGTGTCGGGACCGGCGATCTCGCGCAGCATCGCCAGCAGATGGGGAAACTCGCTGACGCCGGTGTTGTAGAGGTTGGCGTTCCCGCCATAGAGCAGGGTGGAGACGCCGCCCTGTTCCAGATGGCGGACCAGCTTGCGGTTTTCGTCCGCGTTCAGCGACAGATCGGCGTTGCGCGCCAAGGGCGGCACCGCAATGACCGACCGTTCGAGATCGGCCCGCGTGACGGCAGTCGTCTTCACCTCAATCCTCCTACGTGCGACGTCGTGAAAGCAGCGTCCAAAGCGTTAAAAGGTATGACAACATCCTTGTTGTCTGACAAGTTAAAAGCGCGTCAATCCGCCATTTTCCTGTGTTGCGGCGCAAAAATCGTTGCGCCCACTGGTCAATCCATAAATTTGTTTGACAACATAGTCCCGCAAACCGATTCTTCCGCCAACGCAGCGTTCCGTCCCGCCGCCCATCGGGCGCGGCAGGGCCGCGCGCCTTGGAATTTGGGAGGAGATCGGCCCATGCTTGGCCCGATTCAGTGTCTGGTGGACGCCCGCGCCCGCGTCGGGGAAAGCCCGGTCTGGGACGCGGCCAGCAACCGCCTGTTCTGGGTGGACATTCTGGCGGGGACGCTGTCCGCCGTCGATCTGGGCGGCGGGGCGGTGCAGTCCTGGCCTTTGCCGGGCGCCGTCGGCTCCATCGCGCTGTGCCGCAACGGCGACGTGGCGGTCGCCCTGCCCAACGGCGTTCACATCCTGTCGCTGACCAGCGGAGCCTTGCGCCTGCTGGTCGATCCCGAACCGGACCAGCCGACCAACCGGCTGAACGACGGCAAGGCCGGACCCGACGGGGCCTTTTGGGTCGGCAGCATGGACGACCGCCCGGTGAAGGAGCCGGTCGCCGCCCTGTACCGCGTCACCCCCGATGGCCGGGCGGAGCGCAAGATCGACGGCCTTCTGGTGTCGAACGGGCTGGCCTGGAGCGCCGACGGGCGGACCATGTTCCATTCCGATTCGCGCGGCCCCTGGATCGACCGCTGGGATTTCGATCCCCAAACCGGGGCCATCGCCAACCGCACCCGCGTCGCCACCCTGACCAACGCGGAGGGCCGACCCGACGGCGCGGCGACCGACATGGAGGGCTGTTACTGGAGTTGCGGCGTCTCGGCGGGCTGCCTGAACCGCTTTTCCCCCGACGGCGCGCTGTTGGCCCGCTACCCCCTGCCCGTTCCCGCCCCGACCATGTGCGCCTTCGGCGGCCCGGACCTGCGCACCCTGTTCGTCACCAGCCTGCGCGAGGGGCTGTCCGACGCCGTTCTGGCCGAACATCCGCTGTCGGGCGGGGTTTTCATGATGCGAACCGAGGTCGAAGGCGTCCCGGTTGGCCGTTTTCAGCACAAAGGGTGACGCCCATGCACATTCTGATGACCGGCGCCGGCGGCGCCGTCGCCACCGCGTTGACCCCGCGCCTGACCGCGCTGGGCCACCGTCTGCGCTTCAGCGACCGGGTCCGCCCGCCGGGCCTGCCCGACGACGCCGATTTTGCCCTGGCCGAATTGACCGACGAGGCCGCCGTCTTCCGCGCCTGCGCGGGCGTGGACGCGGTGTTGCATCTGGGCGCGATCTCGTCGGAGGATTCGTTTGACCGCATCCTCGACGTCAACATCCGGGGCGCCCACAACGTCTTCGAGGGGGCGCGGCGGGCGGGGAACCGCCGGGTGATCTTCGCCAGTTCCAACCACGCCATCGGCATGTACCCGCGCAACGTCGCGCTCGACGAAACCGCGCCACCCCGCCCCGACAGCTATTACGGGCTGAGCAAAGCCTATGGCGAGCTGCTGGCCCGGATGTATTGGGACAAGCATGGGCTGGAAAGCGCCTGCCTGCGCATCGGCTCTTGCGAGGTCAAGCCAAGCCAGAAGCGCCACATCAGCACTTGGCTCAGCCACGACGACCTCGCCCACCTGATCGACCGCTGCCTGCGGGCCGAGGGGCTGGGCGCGGCGATTTTCTACGGCGTGTCGGCCAATGAACGGCGCTGGTGGAGCGACCGTTCGGCGGACGCCATCGGCTACCACCCCAAGGACAACGCCGAGGATTACGCCGGTCTGCCCGGTATGCAAGATCCGATGCCGAACATGCTGGACGAGACGCATCAGGGCGGTACCTTCGTCAGCGCCAATTACACCCGCGCCCTGCCCCCCGCCGACGCGCGGGCGGCGACGGGCGCCGAACAGCAGCAGGAAAGCCTCTGATAATGGCCGACGTTTACGCGAACCTCATCGGCGGCGAATGGGTCGCCTCCACCACCGCCAGCCGCAACATCAACCCGTCGGACCTGTCCGACGTGGTCGGGGAGTACGCGCAGGCCGACGCCGCGCAGACCGTCGCCGCCATTGACGCCGCCGCCGCCGCGTTCCCGGCCTGGGCCGCCGCCTCGCCGCAGCGGCGCAGCGACATTCTCGACGCCGCCGGGTCGGCGATTCTGGCCCGCAAGGACGAACTGGGCCGCCTGCTGTCGCGCGAAGAGGGCAAGACCCTGCCGGAGGGCGTCGGCGAGGTGACGCGCGCCGGGCAAATCTTCAAATTTTTCGCGGGCGAAGCCCTGCGCCTGTCGGGCGAACGGCTGGATTCGACCCGCCCCGGCGTCGATGTCGACATCACCCGCGAGCCGTTGGGCGTCATCGGCCTCATCACGCCGTGGAATTTCCCCAGCGCCATTCCAGCCTGGAAAATCGCCCCGGCGCTGGCCTATGGCAACACCGTCGTCATGAAGCCCGCCGACGCGGTGCCGGGGTCGTCCTGGGCGCTGGCCGAGATTTTGGTCCAGGCCGGGATTCCGGCGGGCGTGTTCAATCTGGTCATGGGGCGCGGCTCCGTGGTGGGCGAGGCCATCGTGTCGTCGCCCAAGATCAACGCCATCAGCTTTACCGGATCGGTCGCCACCGGGCGGCGAATCGGTGCCCGCGCCTTTGAATCGGGCAAGAAGTTCCAGCTTGAGATGGGCGGCAAGAATCCGCTGGTCGTGCTGGACGACGCCGATCTCGCCATCGCCGTCGGCGCGGCGCTGAACGGCGCCTTCTTCTCCACCGGACAGCGCTGCACCGCGTCCTCCCGCTTTGTGGTGACGGAGGGGATTCACGACCGCTTCGTCGCCGCGCTGGCCGAAAAGATGGCCGCGCTGAAGGTCGATCACGCGCTGAAGCCCGGCACGGACATCGGCCCGGTGGTGTCGCAGGACCAGTTGGAGCAGGATCTCCGCTACATCGCCATCGCCAAGGACGAAGGCGGTCGGCTGGTCACGGGCGGCGAGCGGCTGACCCGCGAGACCGACGGCTATTACCTGTCCCCGGCCCTGTTCGCCGACACCGCCAACAGCATGCGGATCAACCGGGAAGAGGTGTTCGGCCCGGTCGCCTCCGTCATCCGCGTCCGCGATTATGACGAGGCTCTGGCGGTCGCCAACGACACCGAATTCGGCCTGTCGTCGGGCATTTGCACCAGCTCGTTGAAGCACGCCACCCATTTCAAGCGCCACGCGCAGGCGGGCATGGTCATGGTCAATCTGCCGACCGCCGGGGTCGATCCGCACGCGCCGTTCGGCGGGCGCAAGGGGTCGAGCTATGGCGCGCGCGAACAGGGGGCCTACGCGCGTGATTTCTACACGACGATCAAGACCGCTTACGTGTTTGGCGGCTGAGCGCCCTCGGTTGATCGCTTGAAAGCCGCATGAAAAGCGCGGGCGGGGAACTCACCCCGCCCCGTTTCCATCCGGGCCGCTGACGACCGTCCCGACAAAGGCGTAGCCGACGCCGTGAACCGCCTGAACCGGCAAGGCGACGCCCGTGTGCTCCTCCACCTTGATGCGCAGGCGGCGGACCAACGAATCGATGGAGCGGCTGTAGGGATCCCAATCCCGTCCGGTCAACGCCATGGCGATGGCTTGGCGCGTCACCGCTTCACCCGGCGCGACAACCAGCAAACAAAGGAATTTGTATTCCGTGGCGGTCAGCGACACCGCAGCCCCGCCGGGCGCCTGAAGCCGCCATTCCGTTTCGTCGAACCGCCAGCTCTTCTTGCCGTCGTCCAACGGCGCCGACGCCGGAGGCGCGCGCCGCAGCGGCGCCGGAGCCGAGCCTGTGTTTTTTTGCAGACGGCGGAACAGAGCCTTGATCTGCGCCTCGACCTCGCGGAAATCGACGGGTTTCACCAGATAGACGTCGGCCCCCAATTCCAGACCAATCACCCGGTCGATCAACCCCGAACGCGCCGTCAGCATGATGATCGCCGCCTGAGAAACCGCGCGCACGCGCTGGGCGACGGAAAAACCATCCTCGTTGGGCAGGTTGACGTCCAAGACAATGACGTCAGCCCCGTGGCTGTTCAAAAGCGCGTCCATCTCTTCCCCGCTGGACGCTCCACGCACATGGAACCCGCAGCGGCTCAGATAGTCCACCAGATCGTCGCGAAGGTCGGCCTCGTCTTCGACCACGATGATGCGCGCCACGGCGACCTCAACCCCACAGTCCAATTCTGTGAAGCGATACTAACCATGGGCGCGCGCCTTCGCCAACGCAAAGCGGCGGTCAGAAAAGGAAATCCATGCCCGATCAACGATTTGTTCAGAGAACAACACTTCTGGGTTGAAATTTTGAACGGCCCACGTCTCATCTTTCGGCATCGCTCGATCAGGCCAGAATCCCCAACCGCCGCGCGGTCCAATTGGGGAAAACCGATGTTCCGACCAGTTCGGCCAACACGGCGCGGTAATCGGTGGTGACGGCCAGATCGACGCCCCGATCAAGCTGGTGGCTGGCCAGACCGGGCCATTGACCCAGCATCCGCCCGCCCGCCACGCGCCCGCCCAGCGCCAGCATGACGCCGCCATGGCCGTGATCGGTGCCTTGGCTCTTGTTGCCGCGCAGCCGCCGCCCGAACTCGCTGAGGACCACCATGGTCACGCGCCCATGGTCGCGGTGGCTGTCGGCGTAAAAGGCCGCCAGCGCGCGGGACAACTGACGAACCGCGTTGGAAAAGCGTCCGGGCTGGTGTTCGTGGGTGTCCCAACCGCCGACATCGACCCAGGCCAGCCGCAACCCGATGTCCATCTTCAGCAGGCGCGCCACGGTTTGCAGACCACGCCCGGCCTCCGTCTCCTCGTAAACCGCCCCGCCCTCGGCGGCGTAGGGCGCGACCTTGCCGTCGGGCAGCCGGGGCAATTGGCCGTCGATGGTGGACAGGCCGCTCAAGGCCGACCGGGCGGCGTTCGCATAGGGGCCGTCCGCCCCGCGAAACAGCCCGGCCAGCACATCGGCGGCCTGCGCGCCGCCGGGAGGGGCCAAGCCGGACCGCAGGTCGGCGACCGCCAGAGCCGACCCATACCCCATCAAGGCCGCCGGGGTGTTGGACGCGGCGGAAACCGCCCCAACGCCGGAAACCCCGTTCTCCGCCAGCCAGCGCGCGGCCCAGCCGGAGCCGACGCGGCTCAACTCCGCTTCGCCGCCGACGCCGCGCTCCATCAGATCCTGCGCCACGAAATGGCTGCGCGTGCCGTCGGACAGACCGGCGGCGTGGATGATCGCCAGAGTCCCGCCCTGATACAGCTCCGCCAGCGGCGCCGCCTCCGGGTGCAAGCGGAAATCAACGCCGGGGGCCAAGGACTGGGCCAGCCGGACGCCCGCCGCAGGGCCATCCTCCGCCACCCGCAATTCCGGCGGACGGGCGGCGCGGTAGTCGGGATCATCGACCGGCGCGACCAGATTGAGCGTGTCGGCCCCGCCGCGCAGAAACACGACAACCAGGGTTTCCGCGCCCGTCACGGCGGCGGGCGCGGCCCCGCCAGCGGCGTACGCCACATGCGGCAGACCCGGAATCAGGCTCAACCCGGTGGCGAGTCCGCCTTGCAGCAGAAGCCGACGGGTGACGGCGAAGGATGGATGCGTCATCGTCAATGTCTCCCTTCAACGCGCCTGGAATCGGGGCGCCATGGCGACGTAGGCGGCAAGACGGCGCAGCTTGGCGTCGCCATCCTTGGCGCCCGGCGTCAGCGTCGCCGCCGGGTCGAGCTTCATGCCGATCAAGATCGCTTGCGTGACGGCGGGATCAGGGGCGGCCCCATGCAGCGCGCGTTGCCAGCCGTCCGTCGCCTCCTGCGCCGTCACCGGCCCGGGAAAGGGAAGGCCGGTGTCGAGCGGCCCGGTCTTCCACCAATTTTCCGCCAGCCCGAGCAGCAGGGTCCAACGACGGCGCATCGCCGCCGCGCCCAACCAGGCCTCATTCCGATCCGGGTAGCCGGTGGGCGGCGGACAACCGAACAGGCGCTGGCCGCTGCCGTCCAACTCGCCGATCAGGCCGTTGGTCGCGGTGAAATCAACCGACGTCGCCCGCGCGAAGGAGGCGACCAGCTCCAACGGGCGTTTGACCTTGCTGGCCTGATGGTCGGCGAATTCGCGGGACAGCGCGATGGCGCGCACCACCCGGCGAATCTGGTCGGGCTTGCGGCGATTTTCGGTCCAGACCTGCGCGGCGGCCTTCACCAGCGAGTCGGGCGGGTCGTCCGACAGCAGCCGGGCGCACAGCTTGCGGCAAAGGTGCAGCGCCGTCGCCGGGTGATCGGCGACCAGGCTCAACACCCGCTTCCCATCGTCCATCGGCGCCTGGAAGGGGTCGAACTCCCGGCCCAACACGCGCTTTTGGTAATTGTCGTGCCAGCTTTCGACATAGACGAAGCGTCCGGTCGCGGGCAAACGTTGCTCGCCGCCCAGACCCGCGCCATCCTCCACCGCCCAGCCGGTGAAGGCGCGGGCCGCTTCATAGACGTCCTGGTCGATGTAGCCAGCGGGGTTGCCCGCCTGCGCGCCCGGCACCTCGCGCCATTTGTTGTAAAGCGCGTTCAGATAGGCGTCGCGGCCCAAACCATGCAACTCGAACAGTTCGCGGGCGTAATTCTCGTTGGCGCTTCCGGCGCGGGAGGAGCGGTTGTTCAGATAGACCAGCATGGCGGCGCTGCCGCCCACCGCCTCCAGAAACTCCCGGAAATTGCCCAACGCGTGGCGGCGGATCACGTCGCGGTCATAGCTGGGCAGGGCCGCCGCCACCGCCTGCTCGCCCGCGTACACGTTGAAATGATTGTGCCAGAAATCGACCAGCACCTCGCGCAATTGCCAACGGCTGTGAACGGCGCGAATCAGCGTCGCCGCCGTCACCTCCAGGCGGGGAAACTGGCGTTCCGGCCCGGCGAAGGGCTTTTTGCCGTCCGACAGCGGCCAGAGATCGTCAATCGGCTTGGTCAGGCTGGCCAGCGGGCGCATCTCCTCCACCGCCGCCCAACCGTCGCCCGCGTCGTATTTGATGCGCAGCCGACAGGCGGCCAAACTCCGCTGGCACGCCTCGTCCTGCCCATCGTCGGGGGACAATTGCTCGTCCAGCCAGCGCGGCAGGCCCATCCACCGCAACGCCTCGGCCTCCCCCGGTTTGGGACCGTAGGCCAAGCGGGTCAAAGCACGGGTTGAAAAGCTGTCATCCATGGATCGGATCCCGTGGGCGCCACGAAGAGCGCCATCATGGAACAAGCCACACGTCGTGGGATGTTACCTTTTCAGGGCATCGGCCAACATGACCGCCACCGCGCTCAATAGAAATTCACTAAAATGCAATGCATTTTGCAATAAATCAGAAACAATTGAGAGCAACGGAATTCGCGATAACTGCCATACTCTGGTAACGATTTGGAAAGAAGATTGGCGTCACAGTTGTTGCATCGCAGCATGGCGGCCCTGCTTTTCCACCGGAGGCGGCGATGACGAACAACGACGCAGCAACGCAAGACCGGGACGCCCGGCTTCTGTTCGCCCGTTACAGCCAGCAATCCCCGCGCTGGCGCGGGCTGTCCTGGGATGCTCTGCGTGAAGACACGCGGCGCCTGTTTCGCCGCGAGGCGGCCTGGAGTCTCGACCCGCAAAATTGACGCTCGCCACAGCCCATCGCATCACACACGGCAAGGGGACGCTCATGACCAACCCAGGCAACAACCTGTTCGATCTGTCGCGCGGCGTGTTGGACGTCGCGTCGCAGAAGGTGTCGCGGATCGAGGAGATCACCCGCCGGATGAAGATGCTGGCGATGAACGCCCTGATCGAAGCGGCGCGGGCGGGCGACAATGGCCGGGGCTTCGCCGTGGTGGCGAACGAGGTGTCGGAAATCTCCACCCAAGTGAACGGAATCACCAAGGAATTGCGGTCGGAAATCGTCGCCCGCGTCGATCACCTGACCACGACCGGCAGCGCCATCGTGCAGGAGATGCATGGCAAGCGGCTGGCCGACCTGTCCTTGAACATGATCGAGATCATCGACCGCAATCTCTACGAACGCTCCTGCGACGTGCGCTGGTGGGCGACCGACCGCGCCATGGTCGATTGCGCCGCCGCCCCGACCGACGACGCCCGCCGCCACGCCGCCCGGCGGTTGGGGGTGATCCTGGAATCCTACACGGTCTATCTGGATCTGTGGATCGCCGACCGCGATGGCCGGGTGATCGCCAACGGGCGCCCCGACCGCTACCGCAACGCCCAAACCGCGACGGTGGCGGACGAGCCATGGTTCCGGCAGGCGCTGGCCACCCGCAACGGCGGGGAATTCATCGTCGGCGACGTCACCCGCAACAAGATTCTGGACGACCGGGTGGTCGCCACCTACGCCACCGCCATCCGTCGCGACGGCGAAGCGAACGGCGAGGTTCTGGGCGTGTTGGGCATCTTCTTTGATTGGGAGCCGCAGGCCGCCGCCGTGGTGCAAGGGGTGCGGTTGGAGGAGGAGGAGCGCGAACGCTCGCGCTGTCTGCTGCTCGACGCCCGCCACCGGGTGATCGCCTCGTCGGACGGTCACGGCGTGCTGACCGAAACCGTGCCGCTGCGCCGCGACGGCGGCGGCATGGGCCATTACACCGACCCGCGCGGGAAGCTGATCGGCTACGCGCTGACGCCAGGGTACGAGACCTACAAGGGGCTGGGCTGGTTCGGCGTCATCGTGCAGGCGCCCTGACGCGCTTTGCTCATAGAAAGGGCGCGGTCAATGGGTGGCCGTCATCCCGTGGCAGTCGAAAACTCCAGACACCGCGCTGGCGTTGCGCAGGTCAACCGCCTCAACCAGATCGCGCACCTCGTCGGTCAAGTCTTCGGCGGTCCAACCATGGCTGTCCGCCCCGGCCACGACCAGCAGGCGCAAAGTCGTGCGCAACAGGTCGCCCGATTCCCAGCCATTACGGCGTTCGGCGTCGCGGGCGGTCTGGAGCAGGGAGGTGGCGAACGCCAGGACATCCTGTTCGATCTTCATGGCCGGAGCCTCCGCGCGTTTGTTCGTAACGTCAACAATATGACGACCGCAACGCCCGCTTGTCAAACGGCTCTTTGTGCTGATGCGAACAAAGACCTAAGTCTTGCTTCGATCCGCCGCCGCGTCGGCGAAGGGCGGCATTCTGGCGACGAAACGACCTTTGACGCCTTGCGGCCATTGCTTGAACGGAACGATTCCGTTGGCGGTCTCGGCGTAGGCACGCAGATAGCTGACCAGGGTTTCGACCGTGCCGTCGTCCGGCGGAAAATCGCCCAACACATAGCTCATCCGCTCCGGCGAGCGCACGGCGACCGAACAGGCGCGGCGGCAGCTCATCAGGCAGCTTTGCGGGCGCAGCCGGACCTTGGCCGCCAGATCCGGGTTGTCCGCCAGCGCTTGTTCCATCAGCGCAACCAATTGCGCGCCCGCGCGGGGCGTGGCGTCGGGCGAATCGCCCTCGCGGCGGCAGGTGTCACAAACAAGAAGCTCGACAGGCATGGAACCGCTTTCGCAATGATCGCCGACCGGACAGGATGGCCCGCGCGACCGCCCAGTGCTAGCGATGGCCGAGCGTCTTTGTCAACCATCACCCGCCCCGCCTGCGACGCGGCTTGCCAAGCGGCGGCAAACTTCCGACCATGCCCGTCAGCCCCAGGGGCGGCGGGCGACGGCGGCGATCCAGACGACAGGCGGGCATGAGCGCACGGCAACGAATTGTTCGCGAACGGCGGCAGTACAACCAACTCGCCGCCGACCAGACGCTGGAAGATTACGCCCTGCGCTACACGGCGGAACGGGCGCGGCGCTGGACGGCGTGGCGGGTCGCCAACACGGCGTTGGGGGCGATTTCCTTTCTGGCCTGCGAGGCGATTGGCGCGGCGGTGACGCTGACCTACGGCTTCGCCAACGCCATGGCCGCCATTCTCACCGTCGGCATCCTCAGCATTCTGGTCGGCCTGCCCATCACCTACCACGCGGCCAAGGCCGGGGTGGACATCGACCTGTTGGCGCGCGGGGCCGGGTTCGGTTATCTGGGATCGACCATCACCTCGCTGGTCTACGCCTCCTTCACCTTCATCCTGTTTTCCATCGAGGCCAGCATCATGTCCGCCGGGCTTCAGATGGTGCTGGGGATTCCAGCCTGGATCGCCCACGTCATCAGCTCGCTGGCGGTGATTCCCATCGCGGTCTACGGCATCCGTTTCATCAGCCGGATGCAGGTGGCGACGCAACCGATCTGGATCGTCCTGCAATGCGCGCCGCTCGCCACGCTGGCCCTGCTGGACCCGGCGACGCTGGCCGCGTGGATGGCGGTTCCCGGCACGCTGGGCGGCGGCGACGGTTTGGCGCTGCTGCCCTTCGGCATGGCGGCGTCGGTGCTGCTGTCGCTGTTGCCGCAAATCGGCGAACAGGTCGATTACCTGCGCTTCCTGCCCTCGGTGGCGCGGGTCGGGCGGGCGCGCTGGTGGAGCGCCCTGCTGATTGGCGGCCCCGGCTGGGTGCTGATCGGCAGCCTGAAGCTGGTCGCCGGGTCGCTGCTGGCCTTTCTGGCCATGAAACACGGCCTGTCGGCGGAGGACGCGGCGCAACCGACTCAGATGTATCATCTGGCCTTTCTCGACCTGTTCGGTTCGCCCGGCGTGGCGCTGGCGCTGACCGGGATTTTCGTCGTTGTCTGCCAGATGAAGATCAACGTCACCAACGCCTACGCCGGGTCCATCGCCTGGTCGAATTTCTTTTCCCGCCTGACCCGCAGCCATCCGGGCCGCGTCGTCTGGCTGGTGTTCAACGTGCTGCTGGCGCTGCTGCTGATGGAAATCGGCATTCTCAGCGTGATCGAAAGCATTTTGGGCCTCTACGCCAACGTCGCCGTCGGCTGGCTGGGCGCCGTCGCCGCCGATCTGGCGATCAACAAGCCGCTGGGCTTCAGCCCCCGCCACATCGAGTTCAAGCGCGCCCATCTCTACGACATCAACCCGGTGGGGGTTGGGGCGATGGGGCTGTCGGTGTTGTGCTCGACCACCGCCTTTTTCGGGCTGCTCGGCCCGGTGGCGCAGGCCTTGGCCCCCTTTCTCGGGCTGGTCGTCGCCTTCGCCGCCGCGCCGCTGATCGCCTGGAAGACGCAAGGCCGCTATTACCTCGCCCGCCCCGCCGTCGGGCTGCCGGAAGGCACGGCGGAGATCCGCTGCTCCATCTGCGAAAACCCGTTCGAGCGCCGCGACATGGCCCATTGCCCGGCCTATGACGCGCCGATCTGCTCACTCTGCTGCACGTTGGAGGCGCGCTGCCACGATCTGTGCAAGACCAACAGCCGCTTTTCCGACCAGATCGCCCAGTTCCTGCAAGGGGTTTTGCCGCGCCGGATCGCGGCGGGGGTGCACAGCCGCACCGGCCATTTCATCGGGGTGATGACGCTGTTCACCCTGGTGATCGGCGGGGTGCTGCTGGTCATCGATTTCCAATACGCCAACGCCGACGCCGCCGAACGCGCGGCCATCCACACCGCGCTGTTCGGCGTGTTCGTCTGCCTGTTCATCCTGTCCGGAGTCGCCGCGTGGCTGCTGGTTCTGGCCCATGAAAGCCGCCAGAAGGCGGAGGAGGAAACCGGACGCCAGACCGCCATGCTGATGGACGAAATCGCCGCGCACGAGCGCACCGACGCCGCCCTGCAAAAGGCCAAGGAGGTGGCGGAGGCCGCCAACGCCGCCAAAAGCCGCTACATCATCGGCGTCAGCCACGAGATTCGCGCGCCGCTGAACGCAATTTCCGGCTACGCCCAATTGCTGGAGCGCAACGCCACCGCCCGCCCGGAGGACGCCGTCCGCGTCATCCGCCGCAGCGCCGAGCATTTGTCGAACCTGATCGACGGCTTGCTGGACATCTCCAAGATCGAATCGGGCCTGCGGCGGCTCAGCCGCGACAAGATCAACCTGATCGAGTTCCTCGACCAGTTGGCCGACATGTTCCGCATCCAGGCCACCGCCAAGGGTCTGGAGTTCCGCTATGAACGGGTGCGCCATCTGCCCGCCTACGTCCACAGCGACAGCAAGATCCTGCGGCAAATCCTCATCAACCTGCTGTCCAACGCGGTGAAATACACCGAAAAGGGCCATGTTTCGCTGACCGTGCGCTACCGCAGCCAAACCGCCGAGTTTGAGATCGCCGACAGCGGCATCGGCATCCGCCCGGAGGATCTCGACCGCGTGTTCGAGCCGTTCGAGCGCGGGCATGGCGGCGCCGTGCGGACGATTCCCGGCACCGGCCTTGGCCTGACCATCACCCGGCTGCTGACCCGGATCATGGGCGGCGACCTTGTTTTGCGCAGCGCGCTGGGCCAGGGCAGCGTCTTCACCGTGCGGCTTTTGCTGTCCGAAGCGATGCACCGACCGGGGGAGGTGGCGGCCCGTCGCGCCGTCTGCGGTTTCGCCGGGCCGCCGATCAAGGTGCTGCTGGCCGACGACGACCAGGATCATCTGGCGCTGATGACCGACATTCTGAAACCGCTGGGCTTCGTGCTGTTCACCGCGTCGGACGCCGCCGCTTGTCTGGCGCTGGCGGCGGAATGCGCGCCGGACCTCGCGCTGCTCGACATTTCCATGCCCGGCGAAAGCGGTTGGGACGTCGCCGACGGCCTGCGCCGCCTGTTCGGCGACCGCATCCGCATCATCATGGTGTCGGCCAACGCCTATGAGGCGCAGGGGCCGGGGGATGGGCGGGCGCCGCACAACGCCTTCGTCGCCAAACCCATCGACATCCACGCCCTGCTCGACCAGATCCAGGCGCTGACCGGGCTGGAATGGATCCACGCCGCCGATCCGTCGCCGCCCGTTCCCTGCCCAGAGACGAGCGCCCCGCCCGCCCCCGCCGCCCCGTCGCCAAAATCATGGCCGCGACACATCGACGACCTGCGCCAATTGGGTCGGATCGGTTACATTCGCGGGATCGAAGCCAAGCTGCGCGAGATCGAGGCCGAGGACGCCAGCGCCCTCCCCGTCGTCGAGCGGTTGCGCGCCCTGCTGCGCGCCTTCGATCTGAAGGGTTACATGCGAAGCCTGGACGAGATCGCCGCGACGATCCGCCCCGGCGATGGAAGTTGAGCCGATGAAGCGCCGCGACATGATCCTGGTGGTGGACGACACGCCCGACACGCTGGGATTCCTCACCGAAGCCATTGAACAGGCGGATCTGACCGTGCTGGTCGCGGTGGATGGCGACAGCGCGCTGGAGCTGCTGGGCCAGATCACGCCCGACCTGATCCTGATGGACGCGGTGATGCCCGGCCTGGACGGGTTCGAGACCTGTCGGCGGCTGAAGCAGGTTCCCCATCTGTCGCATCTGCCGGTGATCTTCATGACCGGCCTCAGCGACACCGAGCATGTGGTGAAGGGGCTGGAGGCGGGCGGCGTCGATTACCTGACCAAACCGATCATTGTGGACGAGTTGATCGCCCGCATCCGCGTCCATCTGACCAACGCGCGGGTGTCCTATGGCGCGCGCGCCGCGCTGGACGCCACCGGGCGTTTCCTGCTGGCGACCAACGGCGAGGGCCGTTTGCTGTGGTGCACGCCGCAAGCCGAACGGCTGTTGAACGGCCTGCTGCCCGGCCCGGACGGCGCATGCTCCCCGCTGGCGACAACCCTGTCGGCGGGCTTGAACCGGCTGCGCCAGTTCCCCGCCGGATCGAACGACAGCTTCCGGTTGGAGGTTCCCGACGGCGACGCCATACGGCGGTTGGACTTCGTCTATCTCAGCCCGGCCAACCCGGACGAATTCCTGTTCCGGCTCAGCGAACCCACCGCCGGGCGACAGGAGGCCATCCTGCGCGACGCGCTGGGCCTGACCGCGCGCGAGGCCGAGGTGCTGCTGTGGATCGCCAACGGCAAGGCCAACCGCGACATTGGCGAGATTCTGGGCATCAGCCCGCGCACGGTGAACAAGCATCTGGAACAGGTTTTCGCCAAGCTGGGCGTCGAAAACCGCGCTTCGGCGGCGGCGTTGGCCATCCGCGCGCTGGCCGCGCGGGGATGACGCCCGCGCGCCTTGGCCGCGCCGCCTGATTTCCTCGCTCTTTGATTGAATTAAATAACTCATTGTGAATTAGTTATTGACCCGACAGAACTGTTCGTAAGACTATCAATCTCAGACACCACAAAAGACCAATTCTTGCCCAAAAGGCCGCCCCCAACCGGCGAGGGGACGCAAGCCGGGCTGAACCACACCCAAAAATCCGCCGGGGAGGAAGGCACAACCATGCTCCGGCTCAGAGATTTGCCCATCACCGTCAAGATCGTCAGCCTTGGCGTCGTCATGACCGTCGGCATCGCCGTCGTCGCCTGGAAAGGGGGTGACGGCATCGTGACGACCAGAGACGCTCTGACCCAGTACGAAAGCATTTCCCAACAGGACATCCGTCTGCGTCAGTTGCGGGTCGGCATGCTGGAAATCCGTCTGGCGCTGGAACGTTTCCTCGCCAAGGGCGACGCCGCCAGCGTGGACGAGGTTCAACAGGGGCTGAAGGCCATCGCCGCCGCCCTGACCGAGGCGGCGGCGGGCGATTCCCGGCAAGGCCAGGATCTGGAGCGCATCGGCGCCCTGGTCGCCAGCTATGGCGAGGCGTTCAAGAGCGTGCTGGATCTGCAAGGGCGGCGGGACGCCTCGGTGGCGCTGCTGCGCGGGTTGGGAACGGCGTTGAACGGGCAATTGTCCGGCCTGATGGAGGCGGCGCGCAAGACCGACGCCCCGCCGCTCGCCGACGCGGCGGGCGACGTGATGAAACTGTCGCTGACCGCGCAACTCGCCGTTGGCCGCTTCGCCGTGACCAGCGAGCGCAGCGACGCCGAGAACGCCGCCAAGGCCATCGAGTCGCTGACCCAAGCGCTCGCCGCCCTGAAAGCCCGCCCGGACGCCGCGCCGTTGGCCGAGATCGTCGGTCGGGTCGCTGGCACCGCCGCCGTCTACAGCCGCAACGTCGCCGATCTGTCGGAGGTCGCGCAGGAACGCCAGCGCATCGCCACCGGCGTGCTCGACACCAACGGCCAGCAGGTCGGCAAGGCGATGGAGGCGCTCTCCGCCCTGCAAAGCGCCGAACGCGACCGCATCGGCCAAAGCGCCGTCGCCCAGGCGGCGGACGCCGTCGCGTCGGTTTTCACCATCGGCGGGGCGTTGGTGGTGGTCGGACTGCTCGCCTCCATCCTGATGGGGCGGATGATCGCCGTGCCGATCCTGCGCATCACCCGGATCATGGACGCCCTGTCGCGCGGCGGGGACACCATCGCGCTGACCGACGCCGCCCGCCGCGACGAAATCGGCACGATGGCCCGCGCCCTGACCGTGTTTCAGGAACATCGCGACCGGGTCGAACGCATGCGGACGGAGCGCGAGGAGATGGAGCGGGCGGCGTTGGCCGACCGGCGGGCCAGCATGCTGGCGCTGGCCGACGGGATCGAAACCGGCATCCAAACCATGGTGCGCGGCATGAGCGAGCGGATCGAGGGGCTGCGGAACGCCGCCGCCGTGATGGCCGACAACGCCCAGCGGACCAGCGCGCACAGCGCGTCGGTCGCCGAAACCAGCCAATTGGCCTCAGCCAACGTCCGTTCGGTCGCCGCCGCGACCGAGGAGATGAACGCCACCAGCCAGGAAATCGCCCGACAGATCGGCCATTCCGCCGAGGTCGCCGTGTCCGCCGCCGCCCAAGCCGACGGCGCCGACCACAACGTCCAGGAGTTGGCCGCCGCCGTGCTGCGCATTTCTCAGGTGGTGGACATCATCCGGGCGATTTCCTCGCAAACCAACCTGTTGGCGTTGAACGCCTTCATTGAGGCGGCGCGCGCCGGGGACAGCGGCAAGGGCTTCGCCGTCGTCGCCAACGAGGTCAAGCTGTTGTCAAGCCAGACCGCGCGCTCAACCGACGACATCGCCGCGCAGATCGACGTGGTGCGGACCGACACCGACCGCACCGTGACCGCCGTGCGCGACATCGTCGGCATCGTCAACCAACTGCACCAAGCCGCCGCCGCCATCGCCGCCGCCATCGACGAGCAACGCAGCGCCTTGGCCGAGATTGGCCGCAACATCCATCAGGCCGCCGCCGGAACCGAGGACATCAACGCCCACGCCGCCAACGTGTCGGACGAGGCCCAGCAAACCCTGTCGGTCGCCGCCGAGGTCGCCGCCACCGCCGACGCCCTGATCGGCGAGGCCCACCAGTTGCGGCGCAGCGTGGAAGGCTTCGTCGCCGACATCCGCGACCGCAATCGCAGCGGCGCGGCGCTGGCGGCGTAAAAGGGAGCGCTCGCTCAGACCGAAATCGCGCGGGTCGCGACGATGTGGCTCATCACGCAGGTCATCACGGTCTCGCCACGCTGGTTCAGCGTGGCGTAGGCCAACCGCACCGTGCCCCGGTCGCCGCGACGCGACGCCGTGGTCTCCACCACCTCGACCCGCACGCGGATGGTGTCGCCGGGACGCACCGGCGACAGCCAGCGCAACTCGTCCATGCCGGATCCGCCAAGCCCGGTGCCGGTGATGATCCCGGTGTCGCGCAGCAGGCGGAAGGTCAGGGACAAGGTGTGGAAGCCGCTGGCGATCAATCCCTGGAACGGCCCCGCCGCCGCCGCGACCACGTCGATGTGAAAGGGCTGCGGGTCGAAGCGTTGGGCGAAATCCATAATCATGCTGTCGGTCAGGGTCGCCCCCTCCGTCTCGATCACGTCGCCGATCTGGAAATCCTCAAACCACCGACCGGCCATGCGCCGCTCCTCCCCTGCCTTGTTGCGCGACGTTCCCGACGATCAGCTTTCCGCTTCCTCAGCGTCGCGTTGAATCAGCACCTTGTCAATGCGGCGACCATCCATGTCCACCACCTCGAAGCGGATGCCGCGCCAGTGGAAATGCTCCGCCGCCGTCGGGACATGGCCGAAATGGTTGAGCAGGAAGCCCGCCAGCGTGTGGAAATCGCCGTCGCCCTTCATGTTCTTCACGCCGACCAGCGTCTCGACCTCCTCGATCGGGGACATGCCGTCCACCAGCCAACTGCCGTCCTCGCGCTGCACGGCGGCGGCTTCGCCGTCCTGGCCCAGTTCGGGCAATTCGCCCGCGATGGCCTCCAGGATGTCGGTCATGGTGACGATGCCCTCGACGCTGCCATACTCGTCCACCACCACCGCCATATGGACGCTGGCCTGTTTGAAGAGTTCCAGCAGACGCAGCACCGGCGTGCCGTCATGCACCACCAGGGGCTTGGCCAACGCCGCGCGCAGGTCAAAGGGCTTGCCGTTCAGCGACTGGTCGAGCAGCGCCTTGGTGGAGACGATGCCCTGCACCTCGTCCACGTCGCCGCTGCACACGGGAAAGCGCGAATAGCCGCTGTCGCGGATCTCGCGGCTGACCATGTCGATGGGATCGTTGACGTCCAACCAGATGACATCCGGGCGCGGCGTCATGATCGACCGGACGCTGCGGTCGGCCAGATGCAGGACGCCTTCGATCATCTGGCGTTCCGCCGGATCGAACACGCCAGTCTGCGTGCCTTCCTTGATGAGGGTCTTGACCTCCTCCTCGGTCACGGTCTGCTCGCGCAAGGTGGGCAGGCGCAGCAGCTTCAGCACCGCGTCGCTCGACAGGCCCAGCAGCCAAACAACCGGCGCGGACACCAGCGACACCGTGCTCATCGGCCCGGCGACCAGGCAGGCGATTCGTTCCGCATCGACCAGCGCCATGCGCTTTGGCACCAACTCGCCGATGATGAGCGAGAAATAGGTGATCGCGGCGACCACCAGAGTGAAGGCCACCGGCTGGCCATAGGGCGCCATCCACGACACCTCGTTCAGCACCAGCCCCAGCCGATCCGCCAGGGTGGCTCCGCCATAGGCGCCGGCGACGATGCCGGTGACGCTGATGCCGACCTGGACGGTGGACAGGAAGCGGCTGGGATCCTCCGACAGGGTCAGCGCCGTTCGGGCGCCCTTCCCCCCCCTTCCCTCGGCCATCTGCTGAAGTCGGGCGCGGCGCGCCGACACCAACGCCATTTCCGACATGGCGAAAAAGGCGTTGAGCAGGATCAACAGCAGAATGACCAACAATTCCCAGATCATGGCGTCATGCCCGAAGGGCGCTCCCTCAGCCGAAAAAATAAAGCCACGCCGCGCCTCCCGCCTTGCCCAGCCCCAGAAGGACAGCGGCGACGATGGCCAGCGCGATGATGCCGGACACAAGACCGGCCAGAACGAAAACGCCGTCACGCTCAATCAACCCAAGCGCGATCAGGGCGATGGCGAAGGCGGGCGGCTGGTTGCCGAACACGATGGGCAGCGCCAGCACGGTGGCCAACAGCATGATAGCCAGCCCAAGACCGCGTTCGGCCCGCGCCCCGACCAGGACGGGCAGGCGGGGCTGCAAATGGCGCTCCACCCGTTCCGCCCAAGGCTGCGCACGCCGCATCACGGCCAGAAAGGCGTCGCGGTCCAGCGTGACCGCCGTCACCCGACGCGGCAGCCACAAGCCGGAACGGCCAAAGGCCATCTGCGCGCCGATCAGAACCATCGGCACGCCGGTCGCCGTGGACAGGCCGGGAACCGGCAGAATGTTGGGAATCGACAGGATCAGCAGCAGCGCGCCAAAAGCGCGGTCGCCCAACGCCGCCAGCACGTCGCCCAGCGCGATGCGGGGGCGATGATCCATTCTGAGGAAATCATTGAGCAGATCGGAAGCGCGCGCGCGCCCGGACGGAACGCCCGGACGGCCTTGGTCAGACGACCCGGAAGGTCGATCTTTGCTCACGGCAGTCCCCGGCTCCTGAAGCGACGAAGACCGAGTGGCGGATGTTGCGGACCCATGGACCTTTTGCAGCGCAGCGGCGATGACGCCCTTTCTACAGGATACGGCGCCCAAGCGCCAGCACGGGTTGAAGCCGAGGCCTTGGTTGTCCGGCTTAGGTTTGCGCCCGCTGCTGAAGAGCGAAACCCAGCCGTTTCATCAGATCTGTTTTGGACACCGGCTTCACCAGATAACCGGAAATGCCATAGGCGATGGCCCGCTTGACCATGTCGGCCTCGCGATGGCCGGTCAGCACGATCACCGGCAATTCCGCCAGCGGGTTTCCCGTCGCGGTGCGCAAAGCGTGCAGCAAATCCAATCCACCCATGCGCGGCATTTCCAGGTCGCAGATGGCGATGTCCACATCATGGCCGTTCTTGCGCAGAACGTCCAAGGCCTGCACGCCGTCGGACGCCTCGAACACCAGTCGGACCCGGATGTCGTGCAGCAACCGCGAAATCAGCTTGCGCGTGAAGTCATCGTCTTCAATCAACAGGACGCCCAAATCGTGAATCGTCCGAATGCGACGGGCTCCGTTTCCTGCCTCCAGACCCATCCCACGTCCCCCATTGCCCGACATTTTATACGGCGCTGAAATAATTTTCAGAATGTCAGTTTCAACGTCGCAATATTGACTCTTCGTTAACAAAACACCCTTCGCCGCGCAATGTCCCGTTCTTTTCCCATCGCAGCCCTGGAACGATTGGCTGTGGCGGCGATGGAAAAGACCGACAAGACGCCGTATCCTGCGATTCATCCGCTTCTTTGGGACGTTCACGCGCCGTGTCCACATTTCCCACCCTGCCGACGATTGAGGATGGCGCGCCACTGCCGCCCACCGACATGCTCGTCGCCGTGGTCGAGGCGACGGGGGCCGGGATCCTGATCGCCGACCCCACCCTTCCCGACACGCCATTGGTCTATTGCAACCGCGCCTTTTTGGACATGACCGGTTATGAGGCCAAAGAGATTGTCGGGCGCAATTTCCAGTTTCTGCAAGGCCCCGACGCCGACCCGGCGACCGTCGCGGAAATCCGCGCGGCCCTGGCCGAAGCCCGCCCGACCTCGGTCGAAATCCTCAATCACCGCAAAGACGGCGAGCCCTTCTGGAACGCGCTGTCGCTGCGGCCGATCTTTGGGCCGGATGGCCACGCGCGCTGGTTCGCCGGATCCTGCACCGACGTCACCCGCAGCCACCATTCGGAGCAGGAGCTGCGGGCCGCCCAAAACCAATTGACCAAACTGGCCGCCGAAACCTTCGCGCTGGCCGAAGATCTGGACCGCGCGCGGGAAGAGGCGGACGAGGCCCGCATCGCCGCCGAAAACGCCAGCCGCGCCAAGTCCCGCTTTCTGGCGATGATGAGCCATGAGCTGCGCACCCCGATGACCGCCGTCATCGGCATGGGCGATCTGTTGATGGGCACCCCGCTCAGCGACCAACAAAAGACCTTCGTCAAAACCCTGCGCTCATCCGCCGAAACCCTGTTGAGCATTCTGAACGACGTTCTCGATTTCTCGAAGATCGAGGCGGGCCAACTGGCGCTGGAAGAGATCGACTTTTCGCTGCACAGATTGATCGACGACGTTGTTCAGCTTTTCCTGGTGCGCGCCGCCGCCAAGGGGTTGAGCCTGTCAGCCTCCATCGCCGAGGACACGCCACGCCATGTGCGCGGCGACCCGACGCGGCTGCGGCAGGTTCTTTTCAATCTGGTCTCGAACGCCATCAAATTCACCGAGCGCGGCGGCGTCGAGATCTCCGTCTGGTCGCCCGACGCGCCGACCTCCGATCCGAATGGCGACGGCGACGCGTCGTCAATCACCCTGCGGTTCGAGGTGGACGACACCGGAATCGGCATGACGCAGGAACAACAAGGCCGCCTGTTCGGCGCCTTCGTCCAGGCTGACGCGTCCACCAGCCGCAAATACGGCGGAACCGGCCTGGGCCTTGCCATTTGCAAAAGGCTGGTCGAGGCGATGGGCGGCGACATCGCCGTTTCAAGCAGGCCCGGACAGGGCGCGACCTTCCGTTTTTCCGTCAAGACGCGCGCGTCCGAAGCCGCGCCGTCGCCTGAACTGCGCGCCCGCGCGACCCTGGCGGTCACGCAATCCGCCAACAGTTCGACGCCGTCCTTGCGCCTGCTGTTGGCCGAAGACAACGACGTCAACCGCATGCTCATCACCGCCATGCTGACGCGGCTGGGCCATCGGATTGACGCGGTGGTCAACGGGCAGGCGGCGGTGGACGCGTTGCAGGCGTCCGATTATGACCTGTTGTTGCTGGACATGGAAATGCCGGTGATGGACGGGCGCGCCACCGCAAGGGCGATCCGCCGCATGGATTCCCCGATCTCCCGCATACCCATCGTCGGCATTTCCGCCGACGCCCTGCCCGAACACCGCGACGGCCACATGACCGCCGGTCTCGACGCTTATCTGACCAAACCGATTGATTGGGATCATCTGAACGCGGTCATCCTTGACCTTGCCGCCCGCCCGGACGACGGGCGCGCCGTTCCTGTTCCCAGCCGCCCGCCTCCGGAGAGCCAAGCCTTCGCCCGGCTGCCTTTGGTGGATCGAGTCAAACAAGCCGAATTGCGGCTGGCGCTGGGCAGCCAAAGCCTGGACGGCATGTTGCACCTGCTGCCGGAAACCGCGCTGCGCGAAGTGTCGGCCATCCAAACCGCGTTGCAAGACAACCACCCACGCGAGTTGAAGCAGGCGGCCCACACGCTGGCCGGGCTGGCGGCCAATTTCGGCACGCCGCGCGTCGCCGCCATCGCCAAGCTTATCAACGATCAACATATGGACACCGAACGGGTTGCGGCTCTGCTGCCCTTGCTGGACGCCGCCGTCGCCGCAACCAACCGCCACCTCCAGGAACCCGACGCGCATTCCGGCGCCGACTGACCAAAGATCGTCCTATTCCCCCTGCTGCATGAGGATCGCGTCGGACGCCCGCCCGCGATAATGGATGTTGCCCTCGGCGTCCAGAAACGCCCAATCCCCGGTCAGGTAATAGCGCCGCCCATGGCGGAAACGCCGGTCGGTGCGCTCTGGATCGTTGGCGTAGGATTCAAACCAGAAGAGCGGTGATTTTTCGACGTCGATGGCGATTTCCCCCGCCCCGCCGACCGGCGCCTCGCGCCCATCGGGGTCCAGCACGACGACGCGAAAGCCCGGCATCGGTCGCCCCAGCGAGCCGGCGCCCGGCTGGCTCGTCGCGTCGGGATCGTAACGGTTGACGATGAAGATGCCGGTTTCGCGCTGGCCATACTGGTCGAGCAGCGGCACGCGCACCGTCCGGTTGGCCCAGGCGATCAGATCGGGCGGCAGCGGTTCGCCCACCACCGACAGGATGCGCAGGGCGAATTGGTGGTTGCCGCCGGGATCGGCGCCGTGCCACGCCCGAATCTGCGACGGCGCGGCGGTCAGGTTGGTGACGCCGAATTTGGTCAGCATGCGATAGCCCTGCCGCACGTCGTACGGACCGTCGCAGAAGATCGTCGTCCGCCCCAGCAGCAGCGGCCCGACCAGCCCGTAATAGGCGCCATAGGCCCAGCCGGGATCGGCCATGTTCCAATAGATGTCGTCGTCGCGCAGATCCAGGCCGATGCGCATGTATTGCTCGATCCCCGACAGCGCCTTGACCGGCAGGGACACGCCCAGCGGCGTCGGTTCGGATTCCGAGGTGTAGATCAACGCCAGCGCGTCGCTTTCCCGATAGCGGGCGACGTCGGCCAAGGGCGCCGCCTCGTGCAGGGCCGACCAGAACAGGGTGGTGTCGGGGCCGATGGCCTCGTCCCCCTCCACCATCACCACCGGGCGGGCGTTGTCGCGCGGCAGCTTGCGGCGCAGAAAACCGTTGGTGACGATGGCCCGCGCCTCGCTTTCCGCCAGACGATAGGCGACCGCCGACGCCGTGTAAGTGGCGAACAGCGGCATGTAGACGCCGCCCAGACGCCAGATCGCCAGCGCCGCGATCAACAGTTCCGGCCCCTTGGGCAGCAACACCGCCACCCGGTCGCCCTTCGCCACGCCAAGCCCGGCGAGCACGGTGGCGAAACGCGCCGAATCGCTGGCCAAGCGGGCGAAGCTGAGTTCGGTCGTCTGCCCGGCCACGCTTTCGTGCAGCAGCGCCGCCCGCGCGCCGTCGGCAGTGTGGACGTGGCGGTCGCACAGCAACGTCGCCAGCGGAATCGAATCGCCCCGGTATTCGGGCCGTAGAAAGGCCGACGGGCGCACGCCGACATCCAAAGGGGCGGCTTCCGACAGGACGGCTTCGGGCGGGGCGGGCGGGCGGTGGCGGGCGGCGGCCAACTGGCCCAGCGCGTCGAGGTCGGGACCGAGGTGATAGCGGCGGCTTCGGCTGTCCTGCTCGATCAACCCCTCGCGGCTCAACGCCATCAGCAGGCGGTGCGCGGTGGCCTTGGACAGCCCGACGTCGGTCATCAGATCGGCCAGCCGCGCGCCGTCCGCGCCCGAGGTCGCCACAGCGCGCAGCAGGGCGATGGCGCGTTCGAGGCTTTGCGTGCCTCCGGACAGAGTCGGAGGGGGGAGTTCGGTCTTGGTCGTCATAATGGTCCATATTATGGACTATGTGACCTCCTGTCGCGCCTAAAAAACGCAAGAAGGCGGAATGTCAGTGTTGATAACAGACGCGAACCTCCTGTACAGTGTCTGTGTTGCCGCAAATGAGGTCCACAATATGGACCAACCGGCCAGCAAGAGCCGACGCACCATCGAAAAGCCGAACCAACAGCAACGGAGGAGGAAATGTCCGGCGCGCCCGTCGCATCGCACCGTGGCCATGCCCAGTCGGCCCCCGCCCAAAGGTCTGAGTCCTCCCAGGCGGAGACCATCTTTGAGGCGCGCGGCGTCAATCTGCGCTTTGGCGGCGTGCAGGCACTGACCGACGTCAGCTTCGGCATCCGCAAGGGTGAATTGTTTTCCATCATCGGCCCGAACGGCGCCGGCAAGACCTCCATGGTCAATTGCATTTCGGGCCGTTACAAGCCGACCGACGGCAAGGTTTTCTTCAAGGGCCGCGACGTGACGGCGATGACGCCCAATCACCGCGCCTCGCTCGGCATTGGCCGGACCTTTCAAAATCTGGCGCTGTTCGGGCATATGACCGTGCTCGACAACATCATGGTCGGTCGCCACCATCTGCTCAAAAACAACTTCCTCACCGGCTCGCTCTATTGGCTGACCGGCGCGCGCAAGGAAGAGCTGGAGCACCGCCGCGAGGTCGAGGAAATCATTGATTTCCTGGAAATCCAGCATGTGCGCAAGGCCACCGCCGGAACCCTGTCCTACGGCCTGCGCAAGCGGGTCGAACTGGCCCGCGCCATCGCGCTGAAACCCGACCTGATCCTTCTGGACGAGCCGATGGCCGGCATGAATCTGGAAGAGAAGGAGGACATGGCCCGCTACATCGTCGATCTGAACGAAGAGTTCGGCATGACGGTGGTGATGATCGAACACGACATGGGCGTCGTGATGGACATCTCGCACCGGGTCATGGTGCTGGAATTCGGCAAGAAGATCGCCGAGGGCATGCCCGAAGAGGTTCTGGCCAACCCCCGCGTCCGCCGCGCCTATCTGGGCGAGGACGACGAGGATGGCGAGGCCCCCAACGCCCACACCGCCCAGCAGAAGGAGGTCGCGTGATGGCCGGGCACACATCCGCCGTCGGCTCCAGCATGAACCTGCCCGATCTGCGCGTGCACGACACGCTGGTCAAGCTGGTGGCCCTGCACGCCCGCGAGCATGGCGACGACATCGCCATGCGCGAAAAGGATTTCGGGATCTGGCGCACCTTCACCTGGGAACAGGTGAACGCCCGCGTCCGCGCCTTCGCCCTGGGCATGACCAAGCTTGGCGTGGTTCCGGGCGAGGTCGTGGCCCTGCTGGGCGACAACCGCCCGGATTGGCTGATGGGCGAGGTCGCCACCCACGCCCTGCGCGGCATGAGCCTGGGCATCTACCGCGACGCGCTGGACGAGGAAATCGCCTACCTCATCACCTACGCCGACGTGAAGGTGGTGATCGCCGAGGACGAGGAGCAGGTCGACAAGCTGCTGACTCTGGCCGACCGCCTGCCGACCTTGCAGCACATCATCTATTCCGACCCGCGCGGCATGCGCAAATACACCGACCCGCGCCTGCTGCCCGCCGCCGAGTTGGTGGCGATGGGCGAGGAGCTGCACCGCCAGCAGCCCGCGCTGTACGACGCGATGGTCGCGGCGACGAAGGGCGACGACGTCGCCATCCTCTGCACCACGTCGGGCACCACGTCGAACCCGAAGATGGCGATGTTGCAGGCGGGCAGCCTGATCCGCCACGTCGCCAGCTATCTGTCGGTCGATCCCAAGGGGCCGGAAGACGAATACGTCTCGGTCCTGCCGATGTCCTGGATCATGGAGCAGGTCTACGCCGTCGGCATGGGAATCGTGTCGCGGATGCGCGTGAACTTCGTCGAGGAAGCCGAGACGATGATGCACGACTTCCGCGAAATCGGGCCGAGCTTCGTGCTGTTCGCCCCGCGCCTGTGGGAGGCCATCGCCGCCGACGTCCGCGCCCGCATGATGGACAGCTCCCCCTTCAAGCAGAAGATGTTCGAGCTGGGCATGAAGCTGGGGCTGGAGGCGCTGGCGCAGGGCAAGCGGTCCGCCGTGGCCGACTGGATCCTGTTCCGCGCCCTGCGCGACCGGCTGGGCTTCACCAATCTGAAATCGGCGGCCACCGGCGGCGCCGCGCTGGGGCCGGACACCTTCAAATTCTTCCAGGCGTTGGGCGTGCCGCTGCGCCAGATCTACGGCCAGACCGAAACGATGGGGGCCTACACCGTCCATCGCGGCGACGACGTGGATTTCGACACCGTCGGACTGCCGTTCGACGACGGCATCCAGGTCAAGGTGATCGACCCCGACCACAACGGCGTCGGCGAGATCGTCACCACCCACCCGAACATGTTCGCCGGTTACTACCGCAACGAAAAAGCCACGATGGGCGACGTGCGGGACGGCTGGATGCACACGGGCGACGCCGGATTCTTCGACAAGAAGGGCCATCTGGTCATCATCGACCGCATCAAGGACATCGCCACCACGGCGCATGGCGACCGTTTCAGCCCGCAATACATCGAGAACAAGCTGAAATTCAGCCCCTACGTCGCCGAAGCGGTGATTTTGGGCGACAAGCGCGATTATTTGTCGGCGATGATCTGCATTCGGCTGTCGATCCTGTCGAAATGGGCGGAAAAGAACCGGATCGCCTTCACCACCTACGCCGATCTGTCCTCGCGCCCCGAAGTCTACGAGCTGTTGCGCACCGAGGTGGAGCGGGTCAACCAAACCCTGCCCGAAGCCCAGCGCATCGCCAAATTCCTGCTGCTGTACAAGGAACTGGACGCCGACGACGGCGAGCTGACCCGCACCCGCAAGGTGCGCCGCAGCGTCATCGCCGAGAAATACGGCACGATCATCGAATCGATCTACACCGGCCAGCCGAAAATCGACGTCGACACGATGATTTCCTTCCAGGACGGCACCAAACAACGCATCCGCACCACCTTGACCGTCATCGACCTCGCGCCCGTCGCGGTGAAGAAACCGCAGCCGGTCGCGGCGTGAGGAGCGCTGTGATGCAATGGCTGAAAGCCCCTCTCCCCCCCGGGGAGAGGATGGGTGAGGGGGTTCCGCCTGCCGGACGCTCCTCGCGACGCATCCCCCTCACCCTAACCCTCTCCCCGGGGGGGAGAGGGGACAACCTGAGCAAACTCGGCGAGGCCACGCCATGACCCTTCTTTTCCAACTACTCGTCAACGGCCTGATCGTCGGCGCGCTGTACGGCGTGGTCGCCATGTCGTTCGTGCTGATCTACAAGGCCAGCCGCATCGTCAATTTCGCCCAGGGCGAATTTCTGCTGATCGGGGCCTGGACCTGCTGGTGGCTGCTGACCTCCTGGCAGTTGCCCTTCTGGATCGGCTTTCCGATCACGCTGGTCTTCATGCTGATTTTCGGCGTCGTGCTTCAGGTCGTCGTGCTGCGCCCGATGATCGGCGAGCCGATCATCTCCGTCATCATGGTGACGATCGGCCTGTCCATCGTCTTCCAGGCGGCGATGAAATGGATGTTCGGCGTCTTCGCCAAGCCCTTCCCGCAAATCTTCGCCAGCCCGACGCTCGACGTCTTCGGTTTGCAGGTGCAGACGGTCTACGTCGTCTCGCTGGGCATCTCGATCCTCATCATGGCGGGCTTCGGCTGGTTCTTCAAATACTCGCGCCTGGGTCTGGCGATGCGGGCGACCGCGTTCGACCAGCAGGTGGCCCAATCGCTCGGCATTTCGGTGCGCCAGATGTTCGCGATGAGCTGGGCGATCTCCGCCATGGTGTCGGCGGTGGCGGGCGTGACGGTCGGCGTGGTCAACGGCGTGTCGTCGGCGCTGTCCTTCTTCGGCATCAAGGTGTTTCCGGCGGTCATTCTGGGCGGGCTGGACAGCGTCATCGGCGCGGTCATCGGCGGCCTGATCGTCGGGGTGCTGGAAAATGTGGCGCATTACCTGGACAGCCAATGGCTGAACTGGGGGAACATGTACGAGATCGCCCCCTTCTACGTCCTGATCGCCATCCTGATGGTGAAGCCGTACGGCCTGTTCGGCACCAAAGACATCGAGCGCGTGTGAGGCCCAAATGGCGAACGTCAGCATCATTCCCAGTGGTGATTTCAAGACGTCCTACGGGACCGACACCACGATTTTCCCAACCGTCACCAGCCGCAACGTCGCGATCCTCGGCGTGGTTCTTCTGCTGGCCTGCCCGGCCTTCATGGACCGCTATTGGCTGAGCCTGCTGATCCAGATCGGCTATCTTGGCATCGCCGCGCTTGGCCTGAACATCCTGGTCGGCTTCACCGGGCAAATCTCCATCGGCCACTCCGCCTTCTTCGGCTTCGGCGCCTTCGCCTCGGCCTGGCTGAACAACCGCTGGGGCGTTCCGGTCTTCCTCGCCATGCCGCTGGCGGGCGTGCTGACCACCGGCGTCGGCCTGATCTTCGGCATGCCCGCCGCGCGGTTGAAGGGGCTGTATCTGGCCATCGCCACGTTGGCGGCCCAATACATCCTGCAAGATTTCTTCGCCCGCGCCGACTGGTTCACCGGCGGCACCAACGGCACCATCGCCGAGCCGCTGACCCTCTTCGGCTTCGCCTTCGACAGCGACGAACGTTACTTCTACGTCGTCCTGGTCGCCATGGTGGTGATGTACATTCTCGGCACCAACCTGATGCGAACCCGCGACGGGCGCGCCCTGGTGGCGGTGCGCGATCATTATCTCTCCGCCGAGATCATGGGCATCAACCTGACCAAATACCGGACGATGTCGTTTGGCATCTCCGCCTTCTACGCCGGGATCGGCGGCGCGCTTTACGCCCACTATCTGCAATTCGTGTCGGTCGAAGGCTTCACCATCGTCTTTTCGATCCAGTTTCTCGGCATGATTATCATCGGCGGGCTGGGGTCGATCATGGGATCGCTGATGGGCACCGCCTTCATGGTCCTGTTGCCCGAACTGATGCAGGCGGCGAGCAAGCTGGTCAGCGGCACCGCCATCGACGCCGCGCTGAACCTGAAGGACAACATCGCCTTCCTGCGCGAAATGTCGGTCGGCGTCGTCATCATTCTGTTCCTGGTGTTCGAGCCGGACGGGCTGGCCCACCGTTGGAAGCAAATCAAGGCCTACTGGAAGCTCTACCCCTTCTCGCACTGATCGGTTCCGATCCAGCGCTTGCAACGAACAAAATCACCTAGGGAGTAACGCAAGATGAGCATCAAGACCGCGCTGTTCGCCTCCGCCGCCGTGCTGCTGGCGACCACCGTCACGGCCAGCGCCGACATTCCGGTCGGCCATCTCGCCGACCAGTCCGGCGGCACGTCCGACGTGGGCGTTCCCTACGCGCAAGGCGTGTCCGACGCGCTGGCCTACATCAACAGCAAGGGCGGCGTGAACGGCGTCAAGCTGGCCGTGGATTCGGTCGATTACGGCTATCAGGCCCCGCGCGCCATCAGCCAGTACAAGAAATGGTCGTCGGGCAGCGACAAGATCGCCGCGCTCCAGGGCTGGGGCACGGCCGACACCGAGGCGCTCACCGCCTTCGTCGGCAAGGATGAGATCCCGGCCTATTCCGGCTCCTACTCCGGCCATCTGACCGACCCGACCGGCAAGGGCACGCACGGCTCGAAGCCCGCCCCCTACAATTTCTTCTACGGCCCGTCCTACTCCGACAGCCTGCGCGGCATGCTGACCTGGGCGGCGGAGGATTGGAAGAAGAAGGGCGGCGCGGGCAAGCCGAAATACGTCCATATGGGGGCCAACCACCCCTACCCGAACGCGCCAAAGGAAGCGGGCGAGCAGCTCGCCAAGGAGCTTGGCTTTGACGTGCTTCCGGCGGTCCAGTTCGCGCTGACGCCGGGCGATTACACCGCCCAGTGCCTGACGCTGAAGGAGTCGGGCGTCAACTACGCCTATCTCGGCAACACCGCCGGGTCGAACATTTCGGTGCTGAAGGCCTGCCAGACGGTCGGCGCCAAGGTTCAGTTCATGGGCAACGTCTGGGGCATGGACGAAAACGCCGCCAAGGCCGCCGGCGCCGCCGCCGACGGCGTGGTGTTCCCGCTGCGCACCGCCGTGACCTGGGCGGGCGACGCGCCGGGCATGGCGATGATGAAGGAGATCTCCAAGATCTCCGACGCCGCCGGGACCGCCTACCGCCCGGTGCATTACATGGCGGGCGTCTGCACCGCCTTTTACATGAAGGAAGCGATGGATTGGGCCGCCAAGAACGGCGGCGTCACCGGCCCGAACATCCGCAAGGCGATGTACCAGAAGAAGGATTGGGTTCCCGCCGGGCTTGAGGGCGTTTGCATCCCCTCGACCTGGACGGACACCGATCATCGCGGCATGACGGCGGTCAACATCTACCGCGCCTCGGTCGCGGCGGACACCGGGGCCAGCGTCGCCGATCTGGTGAAGTCCGGCGCGATCAAGCTGGAGAAGATCTCCACCGTGGACGTGCCGCGCAAGCCGGAATGGCTCGGCTGGTAAGCTCCGCGATCATTATCCCCCGCCCGTCCGCAATGGCGGGCGGGGGCGTTTCCCGCCTTTAAGACCGTCAGGTGCCGCATGCTGAACACCGCCATGGCCGCTCCCGTCACGCCGCCCGTCACGGTCGCCAAAAAGCTGATGCTGTCCGTCAACAACATCGAAGTCGTCTACAACGACGTCATCCTCGTCCTGCGCGGGCTGAGCCTTGAGGTGCCGGAGGGGGAAATCGTCGCCCTGCTGGGCGCCAACGGCGCCGGGAAATCGACGACGCTGAAGGCGATTTCCGGCCTGCTGAAGACGGAAGACGGCGAGGTCACGCGCGGCGACATCACCTTCGCCGGGGAACGCATCAACGGCATCGACCCGGACAAGATCGTCCGCAAGGGCATCTTCCAGGTGATGGAGGGGCGCCGCATCATCTCCGACATGACCTGTCAGGAAAATCTGCGCCTGGGCGCCTTCACCCGCCGCGACAACGGCGTGAAGGACGATCTGGACATGGTTTACCAGTATTTCCCCCGCCTGAAGGAGCGCACCGGCCTTGCCGGTTATCTGTCGGGCGGCGAGCAGCAGATGCTGGCGATTGGCCGCGCCATGATGGCCCGGCCCAAGCTGATTTTGATGGACGAGCCGAGCATGGGCCTGTCGCCGCTGATGGTGAAGGAGGTGTTCAGCATCATCCAACAGATCAACAAGGATCTGGGCGTCACCATCCTGCTGGTGGAGCAGAACGCCCGCATGGCGCTGCAAGCGGCGACGCGCGGCTACATCATGGAAAACGGCAAGGTGGTGCTGGACGGCACCGCCGACGAGTTGCGCAACAACGAGGACGTGAAGGAATTCTACCTCGGCGGCGGCAACGAAGAGCGCAAGAGCTTCAAGAACCTGAAGAGCTTCAAACGGCGCAAGCGCTGGATTTGAACGGGACGGGGGCGTTCTTGCGCCTGCCCCCTCCCTAACCCTCCCCCGCTGACGCGGGAGAGGGAATCGACGCCGCATTCTTCTGACACGACTCCGATCCCCCTCTCCCGCCATTCGGCGGGGGAGGGCCGGGGAGGGGGCAACGCGGGCGACCCCTGAACGGACGAACGACCATGACCGATTTCTACGACGACCTCGAAACACGTTCCTCCGACCAGCGCGAGGCCGCGCTGTTCGCGGCCCTGCCCGCCCATCTCGCCCACGCCAAGGCCGCCGCGCCGCACTTCACCCGGATTCTGGCCGAGGTCGATCCCGCCGCGATCCGCGACCGCGCCGCGCTGGCGGCCCTGCCGGTCACGCGCAAAGCGGACCTGATCGCCCTGCAACAGGCGGCCCCGCCGTTTGGCGGTCTGGCGGCGGTGGAGATTGGCCGTCTGGCCCGCGTCTTCGCTTCCCCCGGCCCGATCCACGACCCGGAACCCCATGGCAAGGATCCCTGGCGCAGCGCGCGGGCGCTGTTCGCCTCGGGCTTTCGGGCGGGCGATCTGGCGCACAATTGCTTCGCCTATCACCTGACCCCCGCCGGGTCGATGTTCGAGACGGGCGCCCACGCCATCGGCTGCGCCGTCATCCCGGCGGGCACCGGCAACACCGAAACGCAAGCCCAGGTGATCGCCCATCTCAAGCCCAGGGGCTACATCGGCACGCCGGATTTTCTGAAGATCATTCTGGAGAAGGCCGACGCGCTGGGGCTGGACGGCTCCTCGATCCGCATCGGCAACGTGTCGGGCGGCCCCTACCTGCCCGACGCGCGGGCCTTTTACGAAGCGCGCGGGGTGGACGTGTATCAGAGCTACGGCACCGCCGATCTCGGCATCGTCGCCTATGAGACCCCGGCGCGCGCCGGTCTGGTGGTGGATGAGGGGGCGATCATCGAAATCGTCCGACCCGGCACCGGCGACCCGGTTCCCGAGGGCGAGGTCGGCGAGGTCGTCGTCACCATCTTCAACCCGGCCTACCCGCTGATCCGCTTCGCCACCGGCGACCTGTCGGCGGTTCTGCCCGGAACCAGCCCCTGCGGGCGCACCAACATGCGGCTGAAGGGCTGGATGGGCCGCGCCGACCAGACCACCAAGGTGAAGGGCATGTTCGTCCACCCGTCCCAGATCGCCGACGTGCTGCGCCGCCACCCGCAGGTGGGCAAGGCGCGGCTGGTCGTCGGGCGGCAGGACGCCAGCGACACCATGACCCTGCGTTGCGAAGCGGCGGAGTCTGGCGAGGCGCTGGCCGCCGCGATCCGCGACAGCCTGACCGCCATCACCAAACTGAAGGGCGTGGTCGAGTTCGTCGCCCCCGGCGGGCTGCCAAACGACGGCAAGGTGATCGACGACGCGCGGGGGTGAGGGGCGGCTCCGTCTTGCCCCTCCCCAACCCTCCCCCGCTCACGCGGGAGAGGGGGTCTTGAGGACCAGCGGCGGCAGTTCCCTCTCCCGCTGAACAGCGGGGGAGAGTTAGGGAGGGGGCCATCCGCGACAACTCCCCCACACACGACCAGCAGATTTGCGGCGGCTGCAACCCGTCGCCTCTTGCCACACGCATCGCCATACGGTAACGTATGGTCAACAAACGGATGATTGTTGAGGGGAGCGATACGCCCATGCTGTCCAACCAGTACCCCAGCCTGAATTTCGACCTTGGCGAAACCGCCGACATGCTGCGTGAATCGGTTCGGAACTTCGCCGCCGCCGAAATCGCCCCGCTGGCCGCCGAGATCGACCGCTCCAACGAATTCCCCAACCATCTGTGGCGCAAGATGGGCGACCTCGGCATCCTCGGCGTGACCGTGGACGAGGAGTATGGCGGCGCCGCCATGGGCTATCTGGAGCATGTCGTCGCGATGGAGGAGGTCTCCCGCGCGTCGGCGTCGGTCGGCCTCAGCTACGGCGCGCACTCCAACCTCTGCGTCAACCAGATCCGCAAGAACGGCACGGAGGAGCAGAAGCGCCGCTATCTGCCCAAGCTGATTTCCGGCGAACACATCGGCGCGCTGGCGATGTCGGAACCGAACGCCGGGTCGGACGTGGTGTCGATGAAGCTGCGCGCCGACAAAAAGGGCGACCGCTACGTCCTGAACGGCACGAAAATGTGGATCACCAACGGTCCCGACGCCGACACGCTGGTGATTTACGCCAAGACCGACGTCGCCGCCGGGTCGCGCGGCATCACCGCCTTCCTGGTGGAAAAGACCTTCAAGGGCTTTTCGGTGGCGCAGAAGCTCGACAAGCTGGGCATGCGCGGCTCCAACACCGGCGAGCTGGTGTTCGAGGATTGCGAAGTGCCGGAGGAGAACGTCCTGGGCGGCGTCGGGCGCGGCGTGAACGTGCTGATGTCGGGCCTGGATTACGAACGCGCCGTGCTGTCGGGCGGGCCGCTGGGCATTATGCAGGCCTGCATGGACATCGTGATTCCGTACCTGCACGACCGCAAGCAGTTCGGCCAGGCCATCGGCGAATTCCAGTTGATGCAGGGCAAGCTGGCCGACATGTACACGATCATGAACGCCGCCAAATCCTACGTCTACACCGTGGCCAAGGCCTGCGACCGGGGCGAGACCACCCGCAAGGACGCCGCCGCCGCCATCCTCTATTCGGCGGAAAAGGCCACCTGGATGGCGCTGGAAGCGATCCAGACGCTGGGCGGCAACGGCTACATCAACGAATACCCGACGGGCCGCCTGCTGCGCGACGCCAAGCTCTATGAAATCGGCGCGGGCACCAGCGAAATCCGCCGTATGCTGATCGGGCGCGAGCTGTTCAAGGAAACCGCGTAAGCGCGTTCAACCACGAAGCCAAAGCGAAGCATCGAGGGAAGAGGGACACCAGGATGACCACCGACAGCATCGTCATCGCCGCCGCCGCCCGCACGCCGATGGGCGGGTTCCAGGGTGATTTGCAGGGGCTGACCGGCCCGCAATTGGGCGCCGCCGCCATCAAGGCGGCGCTGGAACGCTCCGGCCTGCCTCCTGAGGCGGTGGACGAGGTGTTCATGGGCTGCGTGCTGTCGGCGGGCGTCGGCCAGGCCCCGGCGCGTCAGGCGGCGCTGGGGGCCGGTTTGCCCAAGGCGGCGGGCTGCACCACCATTTCCAAGGTCTGCGGGTCGGGCATGCGGGCGGTGATGTTCGCCCACGACGTCATCAAAGCCGGGTCGGCCAAGGTGGTGGTGGCGGGCGGCATGGAAAGCATGTCGAACGCGCCCTATCTGCTGGACCGGGCGCGCGGCGGCTACCGCATGGGCCACGGCAAGGTGCTGGACCACATGTTCTTCGACGGTCTGGAGGACGCCTATGACAAGGGCCGTCTGATGGGAACCTTCGCTGAGGAATGCGCGGGCAGCTACAATTTCACCCGCGAGGCGCAGGACGCCTTCGCGATTGAAAGCCTGAACCGCGCCCGCAAGGCGGTGGAGGGCGGTTTCTTCGCCGGTGAAATCACCCCGGTGACGGTCAAGGGCCGCAAGGGCGACACCCTTATCAGCCAGGACGAGCAGCCGCTGAAGGCCGACCCGGCCAAGATTCCGACGCTGAAGCCCGCCTTCGCCAAGGACGGCACGGTGACGGCGGCGAACTCCTCGTCCATCTCCGACGGCGGGGCCGCGCTGATCGTCACCACCCGCCGCGAGGCCGACGCGCGCGGCCTGCGGGTGCTGGCCGAAATCAAGGGCCACGCCAACCACGCCCAGGCCCCGGCCCTGTTCACCACCGCCCCGGTCGGCGCGATGAAGACGCTGTTCGACAAGGTCGGCTGGTCCGCCGGGTCGGTCGATCTGTTCGAGATCAACGAGGCGTTCGCCGTCGTCACCATGGCGGCGATGCGCGATCTGGATCTGCCGCACGACAAGGTCAACGTCCATGGCGGCGCCTGCGCGCTGGGCCACCCCATCGGCGCGTCGGGCGCCCGCATCATCGTGACGCTGCTGGCGGCGCTGGAGCGGTACGACCTCAAGCGCGGCGTGGCCAGCTTGTGCATCGGCGGCGGCGAAGCCACCGCGATCGCCGTCGAACGGGTTTGAAATCTCGCCCTCTCCCTTTGGGAGAGGGAAGGGACCCGTGCGCAGCATGGGAAGGGTGAGGGGTTCGGCGGAATCCGGTTTCAGGATTCTTGACGGCCCCCTCACCCTCCCCGCGTCGCGGGTCCCCTCCCTCTCCCGGAGCGGGAGAGGGATCAAAAAACACTGGGAGGAACCCGATGCGCCTGACCGAAGAACAGACCATGGTCCGCGACATGGCCCGCGCCTTTGCGCAGGATCGGCTCGCCCCAACCGCCGCCGAACGTGACCGCAGCGGCGCCTTTCCCAAGGCGGAATTGGCCGAGATGGGCGCGCTTGGCCTGCTGGGCATGCTGGTGCCGGAGGAGTTCGACGGCGCCGCGTCCGACCATGTCGCCTACGCGCTCGCCATCGAGGAAATCGCCGCTGGGGACGGCGCGGTGTCCACGATCATGAGCGTCCACAATTCGGTCGGCTGCATGCCGATCCTGAAATTCGGCACGGCGGAGCAGAAAGAGCGTTTCCTGAAGCCGATGGCGCGCGGCGAACAGCTCGGCGCCTTCTGCCTGACCGAACCGCAGGCCGGCTCCGACGCCTCGGCGATCAAGACCCGCGCCCAACGTGACGGCGATCATTGGGTTCTCAACGGAACCAAGCAGTTCATCACGTCGGGCGCCAACGCCGACGTCGCCATCGTCTTCGCCGTCAGCGATCCCGCAGCCGGGAAAAAGGGCCTGACCGCCTTCATCGTCCCAACCGACACCCCCGGCTACACGGTGGCGCGGACCGAGGACAAGCTGGGCCAGCACTGCTCCGACACCTGCCAGATCCTGTTCGAGGATTGCCGGATTCCGGCGGACCTGATGTTGGGGGCCGAAGGGGCGGGCTACAAGGTCGCCTTGGCCAATCTGGAAGGCGGGCGGATCGGCATCGCCTCCCAATCGGTCGGCATGGCGCGGGCGGCGCTGGACCACGCGGTGCGCTACGCCCAGGAACGCCAGAGCATGGGCGTGCCGATCATCCAGCATCAGGCGGTGGCCTTCCGGTTGGCCGACATGGCGACCCGCGTCGAGGCGGCGCGTCAGTTGGTGCTGCACGCCGCGTCCTTGCGCGACGCGGGCGTTCCCTGCATGAAGGAAGCGGCGATGGCGAAGCTGTTCGCCTCGGAAATGGCGGAAAAAATCTGTTCCGACGCCATCCAGGTGCATGGCGGCTACGGCTATCTGAACGATTTCCCGGTGGAGCGCATCTACCGCGACGTGCGCGTCTGCCAGATTTACGAAGGCACCAGCGACATCCAACGGCTGGTCATCAGCCGCGCGCTTGTCCAATAAGCCATTTCTCAAACCGCCATTTCTCAAACGGGAGGGCGACGGCATGACCGTCCTGAAGAGCGCCATCAACCCGCGCTCCGCCGAATTCCAGACCAACGCCGACGCCATGGCGGCGCTGGTCGCCGATCTGCGCCAGAAGGTCGCCGCCATCCAACAGGGCGGCGGCGCCAAGGCCCGCGACAAGCATCTGGCGCGCGGCAAGCTGCTGCCGCGCGAACGCATCCGGCAATTGCTCGACGCCGGGTCGCCGTTCCTGGAGCTGTCGCAGATGGCCGCGCACGAGGTCTATGACGAAAGCATCCCGTCGGCGGGCATCATCACCGGCATCGGCAGCGTCGCCGGGCAGGAATGCATGATCGTCGTCAACGACGCGACGGTGAAGGGCGGCACCTATTACCCGCTGACGGTCAAAAAGCACCTGCGCGCCCAGGAAATCGCCCAACAGAACAATTTGCCCTGCATCTATCTGGTGGACAGCGGCGGGGCCAACCTGCCCAACCAGGACGAGGTGTTCCCCGACCGCGACCATTTTGGCCGCATCTTCTTCAACCAGGCCACCATGTCGGCGGAGGGCATTCCCCAGATCGCCGTGGTGATGGGAAGCTGCACGGCGGGCGGCGCCTATGTTCCGGCGATGTCGGACGAGGCGATCATCGTCCGCAACCAGGGCACCATCTTTTTGGGCGGCCCGCCGCTGGTCAAGGCCGCGACCGGCGAGGTGGTGAGCGCCGAGGATCTGGGCGGCGCCGACGTCCATTCCCGCACGTCGGGCGTCACCGACCATTACGCGATGAACGACCCGCACGCCCTGGCGATGGCCCGGCGGGTGGTGACGAATCTCAACCGTTCCAAGCGCATCGACCTGGATTTGCGCGAACCGGAAGAGCCGCTGTTCACCCCCAGCGAACTCTACGGCGTCATCCCCAGCGACGCCCGCAAGCCGTTCGACGTGCGCGAGGTGATCGCCCGCGTCGTCGACGGCTCGCGCTTTGACGAGTTCAAGCCGCTTTATGGGACCACGCTGGTGACGGGCTTCGCCCACATCCACGGCTATCCGGTCGGCATCATCGCCAACAACGGGATTCTGTTCAGCGAATCCGCGCTGAAGGGCGCGCATTTCATCGAATTGTGCTGCCAGCGCCGCATCCCGCTGGTGTTCCTGCAAAACATCACCGGCTTCATGGTCGGGCGGAAATACGAGGCGGGCGGCATCGCCAAGGACGGCGCGAAGCTGGTGACGGCGGTCGCCTGCGCCAAGGTGCCGAAATTCACCGTGGTCATCGGCGGCAGCTATGGCGCCGGCAATTACGGCATGTGCGGTCGCGCCTATTCCCCGCGCTTCCTGTGGATGTGGCCGAACGCCCGCATCTCGGTGATGGGCGGCGAACAGGCGGCGGGCGTGCTGGCCCAGGTCAAGCGCGACGCGATGGAGGCCCAGGGCAAGCCCTGGTCGGCGGAGGATGAGGAGGCGCTGAAGGCCCCGATCCGCCAGAAGTTCGAGCGCGAAAGCCACCCCTATTACGCCAGCGCCCGTTTGTGGGACGACGGCATCATCGACCCGGCGGACACGCGCATGGTGCTGGGCCTTGGCCTGTCGGCCTCCCTCAACGCGCCGGTGCCGAAGACGCCCTTCGGCGTGTTCCGCATGTGATGGGAGCCGACATGAGCGACATCCTTATCGACATCGCCGTCAACGGCGTCGCCACCGTCACCATGAATCGGGGCGAGGTTCACAACGCCTTCAACGAGGGCGTGATCGCCGGGCTGACCGACGCCTTCCGTCGGGTCGGCGACAACCCGGAGGTCCGCGCGGTGCTGCTGCGCGGCGTCGGCAAAAGCTTTTCCGCCGGGGCCGATCTGTCCTGGATGAAGCGGATGTCGGGCTATTCCTATGAGGAAAACCTGACCGACGCGCTGGGGCTGGCGACCATGCTGCGCACGCTGGACGAATGCCCCAAGCCCACCGTCGCGGTGGTCCAGGGTCCGGCCTTTGGCGGCGGCGTCGGGCTGGTGTCGGCCTGCGACATCGCCATCGGCGTGGACACGGCCAGCTTTGCCCTGACCGAAGTGAAGCTGGGCATCATCCCGGCGGCGATCAGCCCCTACGTCATCGGGGCCATCGGCGAACGCGCCTGCCGCCGCTTCTTCCTGACCGGGGAACGGTTTTCAGCGGCGGACGCCCACCGGCTGGGCCTGCTGCACGAATTGACCAACGCCGACGGGCTGGAGGCGGCGGTTGAGAAGACCGTCAAGAACCTGCTCGATTGCGGCCCGACGGCGCAAACCGCCGCCAAGGAGCTGATCCGCGCGGTGGCCCGCCGCCCGCTGACCGACGCCGTGGTGCGCGACACCGCCGAACGCATCGCCCGCCAGCGCGCCAGCGCCGAAGGCAAGGAGGGCGTCGGCGCCTTCCTCGACAAACGCAACCCGTCCTGGCGGAGCTGAGAATCCCATGTCCCCAATCGCCATGTTCGACACGATCCTCATCGCCAACCGTGGCGAAATCGCCTGCCGGGTCATCCGCACCGCGCGGCGCATGGGCATCCGCACCGTCGCCGTCCATTCCGACGCCGACGCCCAGGCGATGCATGTCCAGATGGCCGACGAGGCCGTGCGCATCGGCCCGGCCCCGGTCGGCGACAGCTATCTGCGCGGCGACGCGATCCTGGAGGTCGCCAAGCGCACCGGCGCGCAGGCGATCCACCCCGGCTACGGCTTCCTGTCGGAAAACGCCGGTTTCGCGGCGGCTTGCGCGGCGGCGGGAATCGTCTTCATCGGCCCGCCCATCGACGCCATCCGCGTCATGGGGTCGAAGGCCGAATCCAAGCGGTTGATGGCCAACGCCGACGTGCCGCTGGTGCCCGGCTATCACGGGCAGGCGCAGGATTTCGCCACCCTGTCGGCGGAAGCCGAACGCATCGGCTTTCCGGTGCTGGTCAAGGCGTCGGCGGGCGGCGGCGGCAAGGGCATGCGCGTCGTGCGCGCCGCCGAGGAGCTGGCCGACGCGGTGGCGGGCGCGCAGCGCGAGGCCAAGGCGGCGTTCGGCGACGACAGTTTGCTGTTGGAAAAATACCTCGCCCGCCCGCGCCATGTCGAAATTCAGGTCTTCTGCGACACCCACGGCAACGGCGTCTATCTGTTCGAGCGCGATTGCTCGGTCCAGCGCCGCCACCAGAAGGTGATCGAGGAGGCACCGGCCCCCAATCTGCCCGACGATCTGCGCCGCCGCATGGGCGAGGCCGCCGTCGCCGCCGCCAAGGCGGTGAACTACGTCGGCGCCGGCACCGTCGAGTTTCTCTATGAGGATGGCGGCTTCTACTTCATCGAGATGAACACCCGCCTTCAGGTGGAACATCCGGTGACGGAGAAGATCACCGGCCTGGATCTGGTCGAATGGCAATTGCGCGTCGCCGCCGGGGCCGAACTGCCCCTGCGTCAGGAGCAATTGACCCGCAAGGGTCACGCCTTTGAAGCCCGCCTCTACGCCGAAGATCCGCAGCGCGATTTCCTGCCCGCCATCGGCACGCTGGTCCGCCTGCGCCCGCCCGCCGAAAACGATCATGTCCGGGTGGACACCGGCGTGCGCGAAGGCGACGCGGTGACGATGTTCTACGACCCGATGATCGCCAAGCTGATCGTCTGGGACGAGGACCGCGACGCCGCCCTGCGCCGTTTGCGCGTCGCGCTCGCCGCCTATGAGGTGGTCGGCGTCACCACCAACATCGGCTTTCTCGGCGCCATCGCCGCCCATCCGGCCTTCCGGGCGGTGGAGATCGACACCGGATTCATCGAACGGCACCGCGCCGATCTGCTGCCGCCGCCCGCCCCGGTGGACGACGCGGCGCTCGCGGTCGCCGCCCTGTCGGTGCTGCTGCGCCGCCGGGCCGAGGCGCAAGCCGCCCTGCGCGCCCGTTCCGACCGTCATTCGCCCTGGCTGCTCGCCAACGGCTGGCGGTTGAACGAGGAAAACCACTACGACCTCAGCCTGATCGACGGCGAGACGGCCCGCGCGGTGACGCTGCATTTCCGCAGCCACGGTTACGACGTCGTCGTCGATGGCGGCGCGGCGTTGTCGGCGGTCGGCGTCACGTACGAGGATGGCGCGCTGACCGTCAGCCTGGGCGGACGGCGGGTGCGGGCGACCGTGGTGCAGCAGGGGCTGGATCTGACCGTGCTGATCGACGGCGCCGTGTCCCGCCTGAAGCTGGACGACCCCAGCGCACGGGCGGCGGAGCAGGAGGGCGGCTCGGGCCGTCTGACCGCGCCGATGCCCGGAACCGTGGTCCGCGTGCTGGTCGAGGTCGGTCAGAGCGTGGAGGCCGGAACGCCGCTGATGCTGCTGGAAGCGATGAAGATGGAGCACACCATCAAGGCCCCCGCCGCCGGGGTGATTTCCGCCGTGAATTTCGCGGCGGGCGATCAAGTCTCCGAAGGCGTCGATCTGCTGGTTCTCGACATCCCGGAGGCCGCATGACCCGCTTGCCCCGTTTTGTCCGCATGGTCGAGGTTGGCCCGCGCGACGGCCTGCAAAACGAAAAGACCATCGTCCCGACCGCCGTGAAAATCGCGTTGGTCGAAAAGCTGGCCGACGCCGGTCTGGGCGTGATCGAGGCGGGCAGCTTCGTGTCGCCCAAATGGGTTCCCCAGATGGGCGACAGCGCCGAGGTCTTCGCGGGCCTCGCCCGCAAGCCCGGCGTCCGCTACGCCGCCCTCACCCCCAACCTGAAAGGGTTGGAAGGGGCGTTGGCCGCCAAGGCCGACGAGGTGGCGGTGTTCGGCGCGGCGTCGGAAAGCTTCAGCCAGAAGAACATCAACTGCTCCATCGCCGAAAGCCTCGACCGCTTCGCCCCGGTCATGGAGCAGGCCAAGGCGGCGGGCGTTCCGGTGCGTGGCTATGTCAGTTGCGTGCTGGGCTGCCCCTATGAGGGGGAGATCGCGCCGTCGGCGGTCGCCGAGGTCGCCGCCCGGCTCTACGCCATGGGCTGTTACGAAATCTCGCTGGGCGACACCATCGGAACCGGCACCCCGGCCAAGGCGCAGGCGATGGTCGCGGCGGTGGCCGAACGGGTTCCGGTGGACAAAATCGCCGTTCATTTCCACGACACCTACGGGCAGGCGCTGGCCAACCTGTACGCCGCCTTGGAATTGGGCGTGGCCGTGGTGGACAGCTCCGTCGCCGGTCTGGGCGGCTGCCCCTACGCCAAGGGGGCCTCGGGCAACGTGGCGAGCGAGGATGTGCTGTATCTGCTGAACGGTCTGGGGATCGAGACCGGGGTGGATCTGGATCGGCTGATCGCGGCGGGGGCGTTCATCAGCGACGCCCTCGGTCGGCCAACGGCGTCAAAGGTGGCCCGCGCTCGTGGTTGTGCGTGAGAGGTTCGCTCTCGACGTCGAAGGGCCGCGTCCTGACTGGGGCGCGGCCCTTTTGTTTTGCGCTTATCCGCCGACGGCTGGTTGCTGCTGGGTAATGCAGTGGATGCCGCCGCCGCCGCGCACGATGTCGAGGGCGTTGATCTGCACGACCTCCCGGTCGGGAAACGCCTTGCGCACCATGCGGAAGGCTTCGTCATCCGCCGCATCCTCGAAGGCGGGCATCACGACGCCGCCGTTGGCGATGTAAAGATTGGTGTAGGACAGGGTCAGACGGGCGCCGTTTTCGTCGCGGCGGGTCGGTTGCTGGACGGGGATGACCTCCAGCGCCCGCCCCTTGGCGTCGCGGGCGCGCTTCAGCCGGTCCAGATTGTCCTGAAACGCCTTGAAATTGGCGTCGCCCGGATCGTCGGTGGTGATCGCCATCACCACGCCGGGGCGCACGAACAGGGCGATTTCGTCGATGTGGCCGTCCGTCTCGTCATCCTGGTAGCCTTCGCCCAGCCAGATGATCGACGATACGCCCAGATGATCCATCAACTCCCGCTCAATCTCGGCCTTGCTCAGACCGGGATTGCGGTTGGGGTTCAGCAGGCATTGTTCCGTGGTCAGCAGCGTGCCTTCGCCATCGACGTGGAAGGAGCCGCCTTCCATCACCAGCGGCGCGGCAAAGCGCGGAATTTGTTTGTGATCGAGAATCAAACGACCGACGTCGCGGTCCTTGGCGCAATCGGGGTAATTGCCGCCCCAGGCGTTGAAGCCCCAATGGACCCCCGCCAAGCCGCCTTTGCCGTCAACGACGAAACTGGGGCCGGTGTCGCGCACCCAGGAATCGCTGATCGGCAGCGGCAGAATCGGCACGCCCGCCCCGCAGGCCAGCGAGGCTTCCGCCACGTCCGCCGGGTCGCAGACCATCGTCACCGGCTCGAACCGGGAAATGGCCTGCGCCACCTCGGCATACGCTTCGCACGCGGCGTCAAAGCTTCCTTCGGGCCATGTTTCCGGGCGGCAAGGCCACGCCATCCAGCAACCGCTGTGGCGTTCCCATTCTCCCGGCATCCAAAAGCCTTGGGCGGTTGGCGTCGTCATGCGTCGATCCCTCTACCCCGATGAAACCCATAATGGCGACGTGAAATCAGTCCCCTCACCCTAAACACGGGCGATGGACTTTGGCAACGTCGCCAAACAGACAAACACAATGCGCAATCGGGGGAATGGATCAAAAATGCGCGCCAGACAAGGACGCGGGCGGTCTTAACGACCGGACGGCGGGCGCAGAGCGCGGCGGGCCGTGACAGAACGGGACGACGAATAGCCAACCGACGGATTGCTGAAAAAACCAAGCCTAAGCATTGGGAACCACAGGAGCGCGCGCATGGCACGGCCTCATTTGCTGTTTACGATGGCGTCATCCTAGCAAAAGAGGCGCAAAATAGCCACCCGCTGCGGCGCAGATCTGCAACGCGGCGGGTGGTCAGAAACAAAATCATGTCCAGCCAACAGCTTAACCGCCTTGGATCGCCATCTGTTCGTCGCGTTTCCGCTGGCGATCTTGTCGGGCCATCACAATGCTGGCCACAAAGATGCCCGTGGCGACGACCAGAACCATCAGAGTCGCCAGCGCGTTGATCTGCGGACTGATGCCAAATTTGACGCTGGAAAAGATCACCATCGGCAAAGTCGTCGATCCCGGCCCCGACACGAAACTCGCCACCACCACATCGTCGAGCGACAGGGTGAAGGCCAAGAGCCAACCCGCCACCAACGCCGGGGCGATGATCGGCAGGGTGATGACGAAGAACACTTTGGCCGGTCGCGCGCCCAGATCCATCGCCGCCTCTTCCAGGCTGCCGTCCATCCCGGCCAGACGCGATTGGATGACCACCGCGACGTAAGACAGGGTGAAGGTGGTGTGGGCGATGGTGATGGTGGTGACGCCGCGACCGTCCGGCCAACCGATCGCCTGCTCCATCGCCACGAACAGCAGCAGCAACGACAGGCCGGTGATGACCTCCGGCATGACCAGCGGCGCCGTTATCATGCCGCCAAACAGGGTCCGCCCCCGGAACCGGCCAAAGCGCGACATCGCCATGCCCGCGCAGGTGCCCAAAATCACCGAGAAGGTCGCCGACACCGCCGCCACCCGCAAGGACAGCGCGGCGGCGGACAGCAGCGCTTCGTTGTTCAACAGTTCCCCATACCATTTGGTGGAAAAACCGCCCCACACCGTGACCAGCCGCGACTCGTTGAAAGAGTAGGTGACAAGCAAGGCGATGGGCACATAGAGGAAGGCATAGCCGAACCACAGCGCCCAAGACAGGAAACCGACGCGCTTCATCACCGTTCCTCCGCCTCGCGACCCTGGACATACTGGAAGATCATGATCGGCACCACCAGCACCAGCAGCAGCGCGATGGCCACGCCCGAGGCCACCGGCCAATCACGGTTGGCGAAGAACTCGTTCCACAACACCCGCCCGATCATCAGCGTGTCGGGGCCACCCAACAGTTCGGGCGTCACGAACTCGCCCACCGCCGGGATGAAGACCAACAAGGACCCGGCGATGATGCCGGGCAGCGACAGCGGCAGCGTGACCGTCAAGAACGCCTTCAACGGACGGCAACCCAGATCCGCCGCCGCTTCCAGCAGGGTCGGGTCCATTTTTTCCAGGGTCGAATAGAGCGGCAGCACCATGAAGGGCAGATAGCAATAGGTCATGCCGATGTAGACCGCCCAATCGGAATAGAGAATCTCCACCGGCCCGCTGGTGATCCCAGTCCATTCCAACAGATTGCTGATGACGCCGTTGCTCTTGAGGATGCCGATCCAGGCGTAGATGCGAATCAGGAAAGACGTCCAGAAAGGCAGGATGACCAGCATCATCAGCGGCCCACGCCGCGCCGGGTCGGCCCGCGCGATGGCGTAGGCCATGGGATAGCCGATGGCCAGACACAGCAGCGTCGTCACCAGCGCGATCTTGACCGAGTTCAGATAGGCCAGAATGTAAAGATCGTCGCCGGTCAGCCGCAGATAATTGGTCAGATTCAGCAGGATCTGGAGCTTCGTCGTCCCGGATTCCTCATCGGTCAGCCAACCGACCAGCGGCGCGTAGGGCGGCTGAGCGATGATGGACTCCGAAAAACTGATGCCAAAGACAATCAGGAACGGCACCAGGAAGAACAGCAGAAGCCACAAAAAGGGCATGGCGATCACCACGCCACGCCCCCACAGGCCCAACCGACTGAGGGCCGAGACGACCCCCCTCATTGCGCCAGCACCACGCCGGCGAAGGGCCGCCAGCTCAAATAGACCTCATCCTCCCAGGTGATCGGCATCTCCGTGCGTCGGGTGACGTTGGGCGCGGTGACGCGCACCGTCTTGCCGGTCGGCAGTTCGACCAGATAGATCGACACGTCGCCCAGATAGGCGATTTCGCGAACCACGCCCTTGGCGCTGTTGCGCCCAACGGCGTCCGGCGATTCCTCCTTGGACAGGGCGATTTTTTCCGGACGGATGGCGACGGCCACCGGCGTTCCGGTTGGGGCCGGGGTGGCGTGGCTGATGTACAGCTCGCACCCCGCCTCGTCCGACGCGATCAGCGCGTGATCGGCGGTTGATTCCACCACGCGGCCATCGAACATGTTGATCGAGCCGATGAACTCGGCGACGAAGCGCGAATGGGGATATTCGTAAATCTCGGTCGGCGTCCCCACCTGGGCGATGACGCCATGGTTCATCACGGCGATGCGCGACGACATGGTCATCGCCTCTTCCTGGTCATGGGTGACGACGATGAAGGTGACGCCGAGCTTTTCCTGAATATTCACCAACTCGAACTGAGTCTTTTCACGCAATTTCTTGTCGAGCGCGCCCAGCGGCTCGTCGAGCAGCAGCAGTTTCGGCCGCTTGACCAGCGACCGGGCCAGCGCCACACGTTGCCGCTGACCGCCGGACAATTGATGGGGCCGCCGCTTGCCAAAGGCGCCGAGTTGGACCATCTCCAACATCTCGGCCACCCGATCACGGATCTCGGCCTTCGGCACATTGTCCTGTTTCAACCCGAAGGCGACGTTCTGTTCCACCGTCATGTGCGGGAACAGGGCGTAGGATTGGAACATCATGTTGACGGGCCGCTCATAGGGCGGAATGCCCGACATGTCGACGCCGTCGATGAAAATCTTGCCGTCGGTCGGCTGCTCGAACCCCGCCAGCATGCGCAGCAGCGTCGTCTTGCCGGATCCCGACCCACCGAGAAGCGCAAAGAATTCGTTCCGGTAGATCGACAGGCTGACCTCATCGACGGCGACGAAATCGCCAAAGGTCTTCGTCACCTTCTCAATACGGACATAGGGCGCCTGCCCGGCATCCTGCCAGGGTTCCAGACGGGTGGGTTTGCGAAGCGGCTGACCGGCCATCCAGAGTCCTCAATCAAGGCGACGCGCCCCAGCCGGTCCCCGGCATCGGAGGCCGACTGGGGCGCAAAGGCGCGTTACAAGGAAGCGGGTTTACTTGCCGGTCTTGACCTTGGTCCACACGCGGGTGCGGGCGCGGTCGGTGGCCTGCTTGACCGGCCTCAACGAGAACAGCTTCAGCTTGCTGTCTTCGGGCAGGAAGATGCCGGGATTGCCCTTGATGTCGCCGTCAACCGCCGCCAACGAGGCCGGAACGGCGTTGGCGTAACGCACCGTGTTGGAGATCTTGGCGGTGTTCACCGGATCCAGGATGAAGTTGATGTATTCATAGGCGCCGGCCTTGTTGGGGGCGTCCGCCGGAACGGCCAGCGTGTCCCACCACACCTGAACGCCCTCCTTCGGCGTCACATACTCCACCTTGGCGCTCTTGGCCTCGGCGGCGCGGGCGGCGCCCTGGATGGCGTCGCCGTTGTAGGCCATGACGACGCAGGCGTCGCCGCCCGCCAGGATGTTGATGTTCTGGCCGGTGACGAATTGCTTGATGTAGGGGCGAACCGCCATCAGCGTCTTTTCGACCTTCTCCAAATCCTCCTTCTTTTCAGAATTCGGATCGAGGCCGAGATAGTTCAGCACCGACGGGATGACGTCGATGGCCGAATCCATGATGGTGATGCCGCAGGCGGCGACCTTCTTGGCCACCTCCGGCTTGAAGATCAGATCCCAGGAATCCAACGCCACGTCGGGGGCGACGGCCTTGATCTTTTCCGGGATGACGGCGATGCCGACGGTGCCGCCCAGATAGGGAACCGCGTATTTGTTGCCGGGATCGGAGTTTTCCAGCAGCTTCAGAACCTTCGGATCGAGATTCTTGATGTTGGGGATCTTGGTCTTGTCGAGCGGGCCGACGACCTTGGCCTGGATCAGGCGCGACAGGGTCGGTTCGGCGGTCGGGACGATCACGTCATAGCCGGACTTGCCGACCAGCACCTTCTGCTCCAACAACTCCAGACTGTCGTACAGATCGACCTTCGCCTCAGCCCCGGACGCCTTGGTGAAGTCGGCCAGGGTCGTTTCACCCAGATAATCGTTCCAGATGTAGATGTTGACCGGCTTTTTGGCCTGGGCCATGGCCGGACCGGCGATGGCGACCGCAGCGACCGCGCCAAGGAGGCTAAGAGCGAATTTTTTCATTGAGATGCCCCGACCTGTTCGTTGTCTTTCCGGGTGGCGTCGCGTTCCCCACGGCGTCCCCAACGCGGGGGCTATTGCACCCGTGCATGGGCGCCTTGTCAACGGTTTGAGCGGCCATCCCTGAACAATCACAACGGCCAAGCCACGCGCGGCCCATCGGCGTCACGCTTGCCTGCGCCTGGACCGACGCCCACGGCCACAAGGCCCCGCCAGCGCCTTATCCCACCTGATACGCCCGCCCATAGCGCCGCTCCAAATGCGCTTGCGCGAACTCGAACACCAAAGACATCATCCAGTAAATAAACGCCGCCGTCAGCAGCATTTCAACATAGCGGTAGCTGGAACGCCCATAGGATTGGGCTAGGAAATTGATTTCCCACAGCCCGGTCACGGAAACCAGCGACGAATCCTTCAGCATGGCGACGAATTGCGCGCCGGTCGGCGGAATGGCGAAGCGAGTCGCTTGGGGAAAGATGATGGTCCAGGCGATCTGAAAACGCGACAAGCCCAGCGCGGCGGCGGCCTCGCGCTGGCTGGCCGGAACCGCCTGGACGCTGGCCCGGAAAATCTCGGTCAGATAGGCCCCGTAATTGAGCGACAGGGCCAGAACGCCGCACGGAAAGGCCGCAGGAACGGCGCCGATCTGCGGCAAGCCCAGATACAGCAGCAGGATTTGAACCAGCAGCGGCGTTCCCCGGAAAAAGGAACCGTAGAAGGTGGAAACCCCATAGGCCAGCGGATTGCCCGACAACCGGCCCATGGTGGCCGCCAAACCGATCAGGATGCTGAGGAGAATCGACAGGGCGCAAATCAGCAAAGTCAACGCCGCGCCCTGAAGAAATCCCCCCGGCGTCAGGTGAAGGCCAAGAAGAAACGGCAGCTTGTCCAGAATCAGCGAAAGCTTCAGGTTGAAATTCTGGAAGAACAACGCCAGCAGCGCAGCCAGACCAACCCAAACGGCGATCACCCCAACGCGAAACCCCCGCCCTGCGCGACCGCCGCCGCTCCACCCCGCCCTTGGACCACCCGCCATAACCGCTCCACCCATGACCGCGTTGGTTGATCGCCGTCGATCACCCCGTGATGTCGACGCCAATCCACTTTTTTGAGATCGCCGTCAACGTCCCATCGGCCTTCAACCCCTCGATGATCGCCTTCACCTTCGCGCTCCAGGCGGCGTCGCCCTTTTCCACGGCGACCCAATTCGGTTCGACATAGAGCTTGTCGGACACGATCTTGAAGGTTCCGGTCGCGTCGATCCGCTCCTTGGCGGTGACGATGTTGGTGATGACGCCGTCGACCCGCTTGCCGCCGCCCAACGCCAGATCCTGGAAGGCGACCGTTTCCGTTTCATAGGGAACGACCGTGACCTTGTCGAACGGGAAGGTCGGCTGTTCGGCGCCGGGCGCCGGAATCTTCAAGGTCTTTTGCAGGTAATTTTCATAGGACGCCCCGGCCTGGACGGCGATGGACTTGCCGGAAATGTCGCTGATTCCCTTGATCCGCGTCTCATCCTTGTGCACCGCCAGAACGGCGGGCGAATCGTAATATTTGACCGGGAAATCCAGCACCTCGGCCCGCTCGGCGGTCGGCGTCATCGAGCAGATGCAAATGTCCCAGCGGCCATGCCAGTTGCCCGCCGCGATCACCTCCCACGCCGGGGTGTCGATGGACAGCTTGACCCCCAGCTTCGCGGCGAGCGCCTTGGCGACGTCGATGTCGAAACCGGCCAACTCGTTCTTGTCGTTGATGAAGGAGAAAGGCGGATAATCGTTGAGCAGAACGAGCTTGAGTTCGCCCTTTGCAAGAACGCGGTCAAGAATCGCCCCGGCTTGCGCGATTGGGGCGACCGCCTGCGCGGCGATCAGGAGAGCGGCGGTCATCAGGAAACGGCGAAACATACACTTTATCCTTGTTGATACACGGCCTGGGAAGAGAAATTCTCTACTTTTCCCATATTGATTGTCAACCGGCAAAGACTCGGCTATGGACGGACGCCCTGACGATGGAGCGAGACGATGGCGAAAAAGACCCTGATCCTTGACGGCGGAATGGGGCGCGAGTTGCAGCGCGTCGGCGCGCCGTTCCGGCAACCGGAATGGTCGGCCCTGGCGCTGATTGAAGCGCCCGATTTTGTGGAACGCGCGCACGCGGCCTTCGCCGAGGCCGGGGCGGACGTTCTGACCACCAACAGCTACGCGGTGGTTCCCTTTCACATCGGCGAGGAACGGTTCGCCGCCAGCGGACAAGCGTTGGCGGATCGGGCGGGCGCCGTCGCCCGGACGGTCGCGGCGCGCCACGGCGCTCATGTCGCCGGATCGTTGCCGCCGGTCTTCGGCTCCTACCGCCCCGATCTGTTCGATCCGGCGCAGGTCGGCGCCATCCTGCGGGTTCTGATCGCTGGCCTGTCTCCGCACGTCGATCATTGGTTGGCCGAAACGCAAAGCGCCATCGCCGAGGCCGTGGCCGTTCGCCAAGCCTTGGGCGACGATCCGCACCCGCTGTGGCTGTCCTTCACCTTGGACGACACCGCCGCCGACGCGGTCGCGGCGGGGCGCGCCGCGCCGACGCTGCGGTCGGGCGAACGCGTCGCCGACGCCGCCCAGGCGGCGCTGGATCTCGGCGCCTCGGCGCTGCTGTTCAATTGCAGCCAACCGGAGGTGATGCAGGCCGCCGTGCAGGAGGCCCATGGCGTGTTGGGATCACGGGACGTCGCCATCGGCGTCTACGCCAACGCCTTTCCTCCACAGCCGAAGACGGCGACCGCCAACGACGGGTTGGATCCGATCCGCGAGGATCTGGATCCGCCCAACTATCTGGACTGGGCCAAGCGCTGGGTGGACAGCGGCGCGACCATCGTCGGCGGCTGCTGCGGCATCGGTCCCGACCACATCGCCGCGCTGGCGCGCAGCTTCAAGGCCACGGCCTGAAAAAGCCGCCGTCGCCCGAACCCCGGCGTCCAGCGTCTTGTCCCGGCGCAGGGCCAACCCAAGGCTTCGCGTCAGGGGCGGAACCAGCGGGCGGGCGCGAAAGCGATCCCGGTCCAGATCGCCCGCCACCGTGACCAAGGGCAGGATCGACCGCCCCAGCCCGGCGGCGACCAGATTCTTGATGGCCTCCACATTGCCAAGCTCCATCACCGGGCGGGGCTGGCAGCCGCCCGCAAGAAACCAGGCGTCGATCACCGCCCGCATCGTGCCGCCGCGCTCATACAGAATCAGCGGCGCGGCGGCGGCCTCCGCCGGATGGAGAGCGCCGTTCTCCTCTTCCGGTTCCGTTCGCCGGGGATCGACCGCGACCAACATTTCGACGCACACCGGCTCGATGAGCAGACTGGGCCGGGCGGCGGGCAGCGTGACCAGCGCCAGATCCAGGGTTCCAGCCTCCACCCCGTCCAGAATCTCCGGCGTGTCGCCGGTAACGACGATGATCTCCAAACCGGGGTGATCGGCGCGCAGCGCGGTCAGGATCGACGGCAGACGGTAAATGCAGGCGGTCGCCCCGGTGCCGATGCGCACCCGGCCAAAATCCCCGGCGCGGTGGCGCGTCATGTGGGCCACCGCCGCGTCCGCCTCGTCGCGCAAACGATGGACGAAGGGCAGCAGATCGCGACCGGCGGCGGTCGGCAGGGCGCGCTTGCCCACCCGCTCAATCAGACGAACGCCGAAGCGGTCCTCCAGATTGCGAATCTGCATGCTGACCGCCGGTTGGGTCAGGCCAAGCCGGGCGGCGGCCTCCGTGAAGCCGCCATGCTCCACCACCATCGCGAAGGTCAGAAGCTGATCGAGGTTGACGCCGCGCATACCGCTAGTTTTCCTTATGATTTCGATCAAATCAATAAATTTGCCTTTTCCAGCCGCCCCGCCGACTTTGGGGCCATGACGCACGCCCCCGATTCCCCCGCTCCCCTTTGGCTGTTGGCGCTGTGCGTCAGCCGCTTTGGCGCGTCGTTGGCCTTCATGGTCCACGCCGGAACCTTGAGCGCGACGCTGCCCGCCTGGGGCATGAGCGGCGGCGAGGCCGGGGGCATCCAGACCAGCTTCAACATCGGCTACGCCCTGTCTCTGGTGCTGTCCTCGTGGTTCGCCGACACTCTGGGAGCCAAGCGGGTCTTCTTGTGGTCGAACTGGGCGTCCGCCGCCGCCGGGTTGGCCTTCGCCCTGTTCGCCCGCTCGCCGGACAGCGCGTTTTGGCTGTTTGGGCTGCTGGGGTTGACGCAGGGCGGGACCTACGCCCCGTCGATCATGCTGGTGGCGCAGGGCGTCGCCGCCGACCGGCGCGGCGCGGCGGTCGGCTGGCTGTTGGGGGCCGGGTCGCTTGGCTATTTCGCCTCCATCGCGCTGGCCGCCGATCTCAGCGAGCGGGTCGGCTATGAGGCCGCCTTTTGGGTCTGCGGCGTCGGTCCTCTGCTGGCGGCTCTGGTCGTCACGCCGGGGCTGCGCGGACGGCCCAACCGCGTCATCGGCGCGCGCCAGGGAGGCTTGCGCGACGCCTTCAGCTTTCTGGCGGATCGTCGCTCCCTCCTGCTGACCGCTGGTTACACCGCTCATGCCTGGGAGTTGCTGGGCATGTGGGCGTGGTTGCCCGCCTTCCTGACGGCGGTCCTCGCCGCGTCGGACGGCGCCGCTGTGCCGGGTTTGTGGATCGCCGGGGCCATTCATCTGTCGGGGTGCCTGTCGTCGCTGACCATGGGGCGGGCGTCCGATCGGTTGGGGCGGCGCGCCGTGCTGGTGGCGATGGGGGCCATGGGCGCCGTCTGTTCGTTGAGCATCGGCTGGATGGAGACGCTGCCGGTCTGGTTGATTCTGCCGATGGCGGCGCTTTACGGTTTCTCGGCGTTGGGCGATTCCCCGGTTCTGTCCACCGCGATGACCGAGGCGACGCCGCCGGGCAGCCTGGGGGCGGCGTTGGCCGTACGGTCCATCCTTGGCTTCGGGGCGGGCGGCGTCGCGCCTTTGGCCGTCGGCCTGGCGCTGGACGGCGCCGGATCCGGGGGCGATTTCGTCTCCGGATCCGGTTGGGGCTGGGGGTTCGCCCTGCTGGGAATCGGCGGCGTCGCGGCGACTCTCTGCGCCGCCCTGCTGGCCCCCGACCGCCCCGCCTCCCCTTCCCTCTCTCACCTTCGGAGTTGATCGACGTGACGTTCGCCCTGACCATCCGCCCCTCGCGCGACGAGGACATTCCGACGATCACCGCGCTGTACGGCCACCATGTCCGCACCGGCACCGCGTCGTTTGAGGAAATCGCCCCCGACGAGGCCGAGATGGCCCATCGCCGGGCCGAGATTTTGGCGCGCGGCCTGCCCTATCTGGTGGCCGAATGCCAGGGCCAATTGGCCGGTTACGCCTATGCCGGGCTGTATCGGACGCGCAGCGCCTACCGCTTCACGCTGGAAAATTCGGTCTATGTCGATGCCGGAATGGCCCGGCGGGGCGTGGGGCGGGCGTTGATGGATCCGTTGATTGAGATTTGCGAGGCCGCTGGCTACCGCCGGATGATCGCCGTGATCGGCGACAGCGCCAACCACGGCTCCATCGGCCTGCACGGCGCCTGCGGCTTCCGCCACGTCGGCGTGCTGCCAGCGGTCGGCTTCAAATTTGGCCGCTGGCTCGACGGCGTCCTGATGGAACGCCCGCTGGGCGACGGCGGCGACAGTTTGCCGGTTGAACGGCGCGCCTGCCCGGCTCAGTCGTGAACCAACAAATCATCCTCGACCAGCGGACGGCGCGGCGCGACCGCCGGGGTCGGCGACGGCAAGTCCAGCGGCGGGATGCGGACCTCGACCGGCGGCAACGATCCCGGAACCGGACGGCCCAGATCCAGAACCGCCAACAGGGTCAGAGCGGCAAGCGCCACCGCGACGACCAGCAAGCGGCGGTCAACCCCGTCCACGGCCTTCGCGGCGTCCCGGTGGTCCCTGTCCAGCAAAGCCATGGCCTGATCTCCATCCTGCGATCGTTGGTCGGTGTTGGCAGGAAGCTTGATCGATGAGGCAAAAAGCCACAATGTGGCTTTGACGCAGCCAGCCTTCGGATAAACCGAAGGCTTGTGGCTTCAACCATCGGGGGGCGGCCTTGCGCTTCGATCTGACCGACCTGCGGCTGTTCTTGCACGTCGCCGAAACCGGCAGCATCACGGCGGGGGCGGAGCGCAGCGCCATGGCGCTCGCCTCGGCCAGCGCGCGCATCCGGGGGATGGAGGACACGCTGGGCATTTCCCTGCTGGAGCGCGGGCGGCGCGGCGCGCGCCCGACCCCGGCGGGCCGCGCCGTGGTCCACCACGCCCGGCTGGTGCTTCACCAGCTTGAACGCATGCGCGGCGAGTTGAACGAGTACGCCAAGGGGTTGAAGGGCCATGTCCGCCTCTTGTCCAACACCGCCGCGATCAACGAGTTCCTGCCCGACGCGCTCGCCGTTTTCCTCGCCGCCAACCCCAACATCGACATTGATCTGGAGGAGCGCGCCAGCCACGCGATTGTCGAGGCGGTGGCCGCCGGGTTGGCCGATCTGGGCGTCGTCGCCGACATGGTCGATCTCGGCGGGTTGGAAACCCGGCCCTTCCGTTCCGACCGGCTGGTTCTGGTGGTGGCGAAGGATCACCCGCTGGCCGCCCAACCCAGCGTGGCGTTCGCCGACATCCTGGACGAGCCGTTTGTGGGGCTGAGCACCGGCAGCGCGTTGCAGGAGTATCTGAACGCCCACGCCGCGCGGGCCGGGCGCAGCCTGTCCTTCCGGGTGCGCGTGCGCGGTCCCATCGCGCTGTGCCGGGTGGTGGAACGCGGCGTCGGCATTGGAATCGTCCCGGAAACGGCGGCCCTTCGCGCCGCCGAATCCTCGGCGATTCAGGTGGTCTCCCTGTCTGATTCCTGGGCGCCGCGCCTGCTGGTCCTGTGCGCCCGACGCTTCGACGATCTGTCGGCGCACGCCCGGCGGCTGGTCGAAGAGCTGACCACGCCCGCCCCGGCAAACCCGGTTTCGCCCGATTAGTCAGACATACTGTCGTTAATTTGTCGTCGAATTGTCAGCGTTACGGTGGTACTACCAGCAAAACTCTAAAACAGGAGAGCACCACCATCATGCGGACGGCGACCAAGGATCTGGCGGGCGACATGCGCAAGCAACTGGCTGAGCTTGTGCGCAGCCGGGTTCCGAACGCACGGGCGGAACAATTCGTCCAGCGCTTCTACGCCAACGTTCCCCCCGACGACCTGTTGCGGGCGACGTCCGAGCAGCTCTATGGGGCGGCTCTGGCGATGTGGCAATGGGGTCAGCACCGGCAACCCGGCGCCGCCCGCGTGCGCGTCTATTCGCCCCGACTCGACGAGCATGGCTGGCAATCCGACCGCGCCGTGGTCGAAATCGTCAACGACGACATGCCCTTCCTGGTCGATTCGGTGACGGCGGAGCTGAACCGTCAGGGCGTCACCGTCCATCTGGTGATCCACCCCGTGGTGCGTGTGGCCCGTGACGCCGATGGCAAATTGGACAGCCTGCTGGAGCCGGGCGAGGCGCGCGACGGCGCACGCGACGAATCCTTCATGCACTGCTCGATCGACCCGCAATCCGATCCGGCTGTGCTCGCCCGCCTGCGCGATGGTTTGGAACGGGTGCTGACCGACGTCCGCGCCGCCGTGCAGGATTGGGAGCCGATGCGCGCCCGCGTCGCCGCGTCGCAAAATGATCTGGCCAAGGCCCCGGATCCGGCGGAAGCCGCCGAAGCCGCCGACTTCATGGCTTGGGTCGACGCTGGCAACGTGACGCTGCTGGGAAGCCGCTATTACGTGGTGACAGGCGATGGCGCGTTGGATGAACCATTGCTGGATTTGGTCGAGGGCAGCGGCCTGGGCATGCTGCGCGACCCGGAAACCACCGTGTTCGACGAACAGGGCCACGCCGCCACCCTGCCCGCCGAAATTCGCGCCTTCCTGCACCAACCGCGCCCGCTTCTGGTGACGAAGGGCACCCGGCTGGCCACCGTTCACCGCGCCGTGCCGCTCGACACGGTGCTCATCAAGCGCTTTGACGAGGACGGGCGCGTCGTTGGCGCGCTGCTGACCGTCGGGCTGTTCACCTCTGTCGCCTACAACCGCAGCCCACGCGAAATTCCGTTCCTGCGCCGCAAGGTCGCCGACGTGATGACCCGCGCCGGATTCGATCCGCAGGGTCATGACGGCAAGGCTCTGCTGAACATTCTGGAAACCTACCCGCGCGACGAGCTGTTCCAGATCCAGGTCTCGGAACTCTACGACACGGCGCTTGGCATCCTGCATTTGCAGGAGCGTCAACGGTTGGCCTTGTTCGTCCGCCCCGACCCGTTCCAGCGTTTCGCCTCCTGCCTGGTTTTCGTTCCGCGCGACCGCTACGACACCAATCTGCGCCGGAAAATCCAGCGCATTCTGGAGGCGAGCTTCAACGGAACCTGCGCCTCTTATCACACGCAATTGTCTGAAAGCGCCTTGGCGCGGCTGCACCTCATCATTCGCACCGAACCGGGACGGGCGCTCACGGTCGATGTCAGCGAGTTGGAAGCCCGTTTGGTTCACGCCGCGCGCGGCTGGAGCGACCATTTGCGCGACGCCCTGATCGACGCGCACGGCGAAGAGGTGGGCAACGCCCGACTGCGCCGTTACGCCGACGCCTTCCCGGCTGGCTACCGTGAGGATTTCACCGCCGAGGCGGCGGTCCACGACATTGAGCGCATCGAGCAGGCGACCGCGCAGCAGCGGCTGGGGATCACCCTGTTCCACCCGTTGGAGGCGGAGGAGGACGAACTCCACGTCAAGATCTACCACCAGGGCCGCCCGGTCCCGCTGTCCGACGTGCTGCCGATGTTGGAGCACATGGACCTGAAGGTCATCACCGAGCAGCCCTATGAAGTCGCCGCCGCTGGGGCCGACGCGCCGGTGTGGATCCACGACTTCGCCGCGCGCAGCCAAACCGGCGCCGCCATCGATTGCGCGCAAGTGAAGGAGATCTTCCAAGAGGCGTTCGCCGCCGTTTGGGATGGTCGGATGGAGGATGACGGCTTCAACCGCCTGATCCTGCGGGCCGGACTGACGGCGCGGGAGGTGGTGGTGCTGC